>OMUD01000279.1 GCA_900314125.1 uncultured Prevotellaceae bacterium
TCTTCAAGACGTTCAACCATTTTTTCTATGGTCTCACGCTGCTCGTCTGTCACTTCTTTCAAATCATTTGGAATATATGTGAACTCAGCAGAAACGATTTCTAAGTTGTGCTCCTCCAAATATTTCTGTATCAAGGCAAAACATTTTGGATCGCCATAAATGGTTATTGTCGTCTCATCTTTGTCCTCATCGTATTCTTCATCAAATTCATCGCTTACACCGTATTCTATTAAATCAAGAACCAACTCATCCATGTCCAAGTCCTCTTTTTTCTTAAAAGTGAACTGGGCAAGATGGTCGAATAAGTAGGCGAGAGACCCCATCGTTCCTAAAGTGCCACTGAATTTGTTGAAAATGGAACGTACGTCTGCCACTGTGCGGGTGGTGTTGTCGGTCAGGGTGTCAACAAAAACGGCAATACCGAATGGGCCATAGCCTTCATAGGTCATTGTCTTGAAAGAAGACTTATCCTTGCCCATTGCGTTTTTGATAGCACGTTCAATGTTGTCTTTTGGCATGTTTTCATGCTTGCACGTGGCTATGATGGCACGCAGACGTGAGTTGTTTTCCGGCTCAGGACCGCCTTCTGCTACTGCGATTTGTATTTGTTTACCAAGACGTGTGAATGTCTTTGCCATGTTGCCCCAACGTTTCAGTTTGCGGGCCTTACGAAATTCAAATGCTCTTCCCATTATTTTGTTCTATATTGATATGATTATTTTCCTCTTACTTTTGCGTTTAATTGCTTGCAGATATTCTGTTCGATTTTGTTCATGATGGACTCAATTTGTTTGTCATTGAGAGTTTTCTCATCGTCTTGAAGAACAAAGTTCACAGCATAGCTCTTTTTGCCTTCCTCCAAGTTCTTACCTTCATATACATCAAAAAGATTCACATCTTTGAGCAGCTTTCTTTCACTTGAATAAGCAATACGTTCAATATCCGCAAATTGAATATTGGTGTCAACCAATAAGGCTAAGTCGCGGCTTACGGATGGATATTTCGGTATTTCTCTGAAGCTGACACTGTTCTTTTTGATGAGTTTCATCAGATTGGTCCAATTGATATCAGCGAAGAATACAGGCTGGGTAATATCAAGCTTTGATGTCTGCTTTTTGCTTACGATTCCGAATGAGGCAATCTCCTTGCCGCCCTTGTTGCTGATCTTTTGGCCCACTGTCCAAATGTCATTGCTGAAGTTGCTGATGTTTAAGCTGGCAAACACAACACCCAGACGTTTGAATATGTTGAAAACATAAGTCTTCAATTCATATACACTCGACATTTCGTCAGCATGAATCCAACTGCCTTTCACTCGCTTTCCTGTAATCCATATTCCCATGTGGTGATCTTCACTGTATGGCGCAAGAATCTGCCGTGAGGTTTCACCAGAAGGAACCACACCGGTGAGGTCAGTTTTCTTTTCTGGATTAAAATAATAACAACTGCCAAATTCAAAGAACTTTAAATCTGGAATCTGTCGGTTGATATTGTGGCTTATACTTTCCAAACCTCCGAAAAGTAATGTCTGACGGAGTACACCTAAGTCTTGGCTTAATGGATTGAGAAGTCTCACCAGATTAGATGATGCGTAGGTCTCACAATTGTCATAATACGACACCTTTGTAAGGGAGTTGTTCAGGATTTCGTTGAATCCGGTTCCAACCAGCTGTTCTGAAATCAGATTCTGAAGTTTGTTGCTTCTGTCTGTTTCGCCTTTCACTGTGAGGGAAGAACGGACTTGAGTTGGGATTTCTATGTTGTCATAGCCATATATTCTCATCACTTCTTCAACAATGTCGCATGGACGTTTCACGTCAACCCTATATGCAGGAACCTCCAATTTGAGACCCTCGTCAGTTTCGGACAGCACCTTCATGCCTAAATCCTCACAGATGGATTTGATGTTGACATGAGGAATGGACTTGCCAATCAAATCATCGCAATATTGATAGTCTATATCAACTATGGCATTCTGAGGAAGGTATTCGGTGACAACATCCTTGATTTCCATTGAAATCTCACCGCCAGCCAATTCTTTAGCCAATATGGCGGCTTGTTTTATCGCATAAAGCTGTCCGTCAGGATCAATGCCTCTTTCAAACCGGAAGGAAGCATCAGTCTGAAGACCATGACGACGTGCAGATTTCCGTATCCATGTTGGATGGAAATAGGCTGACTCAAACAACACATTTGTTGTTGTCTCGTATGTTCCAGAACCTTTGCCACCGAAAACTCCGGCAATACACATCGGTTCTTCGGCATTGCAAATGGCAAGGTCCCGGTTGCTGAGTTTGTGTTCCACACCATCCAGTGTGATGAACGATGTGCCTTCAGGCATGGCCTTCACCACCACTTTTTTCCCTGCTATCATATCGGCATCAAAACAATGCAATGGCTGTCCGTAAGCCATCATGATGTAGTTCGTGATGTCAACGATATTGTTTATTGGACGGAGACCGATTGTCGTGAGGCGGTCTTTGAGCCATTTCGGAGATTCTTTCACTGTGCAGTTCTTGATTGAAACGGCACAATAGCGGGAACAGGCTTCTTTTTCTTCAATTACGACATCGATGTCTAAATCATGATTGTCAACAGAGAAGGACGCAGTGTCTGGTCTGTGAAGGGATGTCTCATATCCGTTTTGGCGCAAATAGGCATAAAAATCACGGGCAACCCCCCAATGCGAACATGCGTCTGAATGATTTGGAGTGATGTCAACTTCTATGAGCCAATCACTTTCAAGACCGAAATATTGAGCTGCAGGCATACCTACTTCTGTATCGTCGGGTAATACCATAATACCGTCATGACTCGTACCTACGCCAATCTCATCTTCTGCGCAAATCATGCCATTGCTTTCAACTCCACGGAGCTTGGACTTTTTTATGACGAATTCCTTGTCGTTGTCATATAGTTTTGTACCAAGTGTTGCGACGATCACTTTCTGATTCTCGCTCACATTGGGGGCGCCACACACAATTTGTTCTATCTGGCCGTTTCCTAAATCAACCGTGCATACATGCATGTGGTCACTGTTGGGATGAGGAACGCATGTGAGGACTTTGCCCACGACTAATCCTTTTAAGCCACCTTTGATTGACTGAACTTCTTCTACACCGCCAACTTCAAGACCTACACTGGTCAGCGCAGCTGCCACTTCTTCTGCAGACATGTTGAAATCAACATAGTCCTTAAGCCATTTATAACTGATATTCATGTGTTGTTGAACTTATATTTTTACACAAAGAAAAACAACCACAAGGATTTTCCTAGTTCATGATAAGTGCTAGTACTATATCCTTGTGCTCATTCTCTTATTTTATCATGCAAAGTTAGCAAAAGTTATGCGCAATTCAAAATAAACCACTCTTTTTTTGCCAATTTCGGATGGAGAAAGGGGCGGAGATGGGGGATTCTGCCTTATTCTGTCTTTAATATTAATTCAGTCTGTTTAAAGTCTTCTGATTGAATGCGTAATTTCACATTCCCAGGATGTTTGCCTGAACGGATGATGACAAGTGCACTTCCGTCAAAAAGATGACGTTCATTTGTCACGTTTAATTCATCAGAATAGATGTCTCCATTGCTGACTGCTACTATTCTGGCATCACCTTCCACTGAAAACGTCAACTTTGAGTTACATCCGTAAACCCTTCTGTTTTTGTTATCTACAGCATGAATCCGGATGTGCTGAAGATCCATGCCATCAGCTTTCCAGTGGATGTTGTCTGGAGTGCATTGCAGTTTTGAAGGAGTGCCGCTGGTGCTGATTTCATGGCGACACACTTCTTTGCCGCCATTCCTTCCGATGGCTTCAAGCTTACCAGCAGACCAAATGACATCGTTCCAGACCACTTTGTTTCTTGTCTTGGGATTGTTGATGTCGTTTTTCTTGATACCTAACGACTTGCCATTAAGTCTCAACTCAACTTCTTCTGTATTGGTATAGGTGTGGACAGTTACTTTAGGGCTTGAGGACTTGTCGCCTAGATTCCAATTTTCTGTCAGCTTTGTTCCGCCAACCTTGATGCCATTCCAGTCAAAAGTTCTGTTATCGGTCATCACTCCGATGTGGACCATAGGGGATTCCGTGAAATAGCTTTTTATATAATAGGCTGATGGCTTGGGCTCTAAGGATATGTCGAAAATACCTTGATACCAGCCCTTCGCTGGCCATCCATTGCTTTCACCAAGATAGTCAATCATTCCCCAGTAGGCAAGTCCTACAACCTTGTCCAGTTCCATCTCAAAGAAATTGGCACCCATCATGGAAGTATTGGCCTCACTTTGGTAGAATATCAAATTTGGAAATTTACGGCCGTCTCCAGGGAAATACATATATCTGTAGTTGTAGGCGGCGATGTCAGTTTCATGAACCAAAGGCGCGGGGAGGGAGTCGGTGTCAACATTTCTTCCCCTTGGATGCATTGCCACAGTTATAGGGCGTGTTGCATCGTAGCGTTTCACCAGTTCTTTTTGCATTCTGTAGGCGGTCACTCCCCAGTCGGCATAGGGAAGCTCCCAATAGGTCTGGAGTTCGTTTCCTAAACTCCATATTGCCACACATGCATGATTCCGGTCACGTTTGATAAATTCCGGGATGTTTTCCTGCCACAACTCTGACCAGGGTTTTCTTCCACCGCAGTATTTGTCCAGCCATTTGTCATAGAGTTCATCCACCACTATGATTCCATAATGGTCACACAATTTGAGTAAACTTTCACTGTATGGATTGTGAGAAGTGCGGATGTGATTGAATCCAAATGACTTGATGAGTTCTATTCTTTTCTCTATAGCTCGTTCGTAAGCGGCTGCTCCCAGTCCTCCTAAACTGTGATGGTTGGCAATGCCTTTCAACAGCAGCTTTTGACCATTGAGGCGCATGCCGTATTCTGGAGAAAATTCAAATTTCCTGACACCAAACTCTTCAGAAAACTCATCAGCGACCTTTCCGGAATTGTCATATAGACTGACTTGGGCAGTGTATAAGGTTGGAGTTTCACAATTCCATAACGAAAGCCCCGTCAGGTGAAGTGTGTCGAGGATATACTCATTGGTTTTTTGTTTTGGATAGAATTTTTTTGTAACCTGCTTCTGAATGATTGTCTGACCATCAGGAGCGGTGATTGAGTATGAAAAATCTATGGATTTTGTTTTTGAGTCAAGGAGAGTTGTGGTTTCTGCTTGAAGTATGATATCAGCATCTCCTTTGTTGCCCTGTATGTTGGTCACATTGCAGGTGATATATAAAGGATGGCGCTGAAAATACATACGTGGATGTGTCGTTTTCAGAAAAACATCACGGAAAAGTCCGCCACCAGTGTACCACCTTGAGTTTTCTGGTTTTTGTGTGTCGGCCTTTACGGCTATGACATTATCTTGACCCCATTTTATGATTTTTGTAATGTCAACCTCAAATCCCAAATATCCATAGTCTGTACCGCCAACGCGTTCGCCATTCAAGTAAACATCGCCAGTGAGCATGATTCCTTCAAAATCAAGTAGAATCCGCCTTCCTTTTAATGAATCGGCTGGTATGAAATGTTTCCTATACCATCCAATGCCCATCTCTTTGAAACCACGGCTGCTCAGACGGCTTTTGATGTTTGCACCTTCGTCTGCATTGCTGCCTTTTTCATCGGGTGATGGGGCAACCCATGGTTGTTCTATCTGGAAGTCGTGAGGCAAATCTACAGTTCGCCAATTGGAGTCATCATAGTTCAAATTCTCACCATGAGCAATGTCTCCTGCATGGAATTTCCACCCAAAATTAATCAGTTCTTTTGTACGCTGATTTTGAGCATTAGTAAATAATGTGCTGAAAAACAGTGAAATAAGTACAAATAAGATATTCGTCTTCATGTCGTGGATATTATAGATTCGTTTTTAATAAACCCTATAAGTGAAAGATGTTCAAAAACATAGACCAACCTTCATGAAAGAGCTTTTTAAAGACATTGTTTGAGAAATAATTGTTAGTTAATTTTGACAGTGCAAATATAATGAAAATATTTGGCTTCGCAGAATTTATTCGTTATATTTGCATTGCAATAAGTTCAGTCTATATTTGTTTCTATGAATATTCCTATTGTTTTTTGCATGAAATGTGGCAATCCTCGTAATTCTGGCGAGAAGATTTGCAGGTTTTGCGGTGAGCCCTTTCCTGAGGCTAAGAATCCTTTGGAAGATTTTTCAGGGCAGGAAGATGGATCATTAGCGTCAGTGAACGATGCTGATGTCATGATCAATCAACAGGATATTATCCTAGATAATAATGAAAATAATTTTGATTCTGCAGAAATTCCTCAATCCGACAACACTACCATGGCTGACAATGCGGAAGTTGAAGGAGGCTGCGATATGCGTGATAATGGAAATCAAGATGTAATGACGCAAGAGACAATTGGCGAAAATGTTGCCGATGGTAAAGATGCTGTCACAGCGCTTAATGACCATGTGAATATAAGAATTTCGAAAAAGGTTTTAATAGCAGTTTGCGCTTCAGTTGCTGGTGTTTTGCTTATATGTGGTATATATTTAGTATGCAGACAATTATGGAATAATTCTCCCTCTGATGTTGTGGAAGAAGCGTATGAATGTATTAAGAAATCAGATTATGATTCTTTCACAGAATATCTGGATTTATCTAATAAGAATAAATCATTTGTCAAGGAATTTGCCCCAAAGGTTGCAGGGGCATTCGGAGTTGATGAAGATTTTGACAATATTGATGTGCTCGACGAACGGATCGAAGATGATACTGCTGTAGTGAAGGTCCGTTTGAATAAGAAAAGTGGAGGAACTGATGAACTGGATGTTCATCTTATAAAAATTGATGATAAATGGAAAATCAAACCATTGGGTGACTTCGATCCAGGGTCTTTGTTTAATTGGGGCAACATGTTTGGCATTGGTGGCGGCACATCTGATGAAGACGCCTTTGATTTCTTCAATAAATTATTTTGACCTATGAAATTCTATTATTTATTATTGTTTTCTATATTTACACTGTTTATATTCCAGTCTTGTGAAAAAACAAAAGAAGATGTGTTGAATGATCCTGATTTTCTAAATAATGGTGATGTTGTTTTCAGACTTGGCGACAGTTCTGTCAGCAATGCTGTGATGGTGGCTGATGAGGACGCTGAATATTCTCATGTCGGAATTGTTGTTTCTGTAGATGACAAAAAGATGATTGTTCATGCATGTCCGCCTGATATTGAGAGCGTTGATACTGCTAATCAGGTAAGAATAGATACTCCAAAAGCCTTTTTTGATTCGAAATGTGCTGTGAATGGAGCGGTTTACCGCCATGAAAATCTCGATATCGCAGATGCTGCGGCAAATTATGCTTATGACCTTTATCTACGTCATGTCCCTTTTGATTATAATTTTGACACAAATGACACAACAAGTATGTATTGTTCTGAATTAGTGGAATTTGCATATCTCAAATCTGGTGAGTCACTACTAAAAGAAAAAGGACATGTGGTTGATATCCCAGGCGTTTATATCGAAAATTGTATTCTCGTTTCTGATATTCAAAAATCAGAAAAACTGAATAAAGTGATTGCTTTTTAAAGATTCAGATATTAAAGAGTTTTAGAATATGAAAGAATGTTTGAAATGTCATGCATCAGTTGCGGATGAAGCTGAGTCCTGTCCTGTCTGTGGTCAGGATTTTTCTCAATACAACCATTGTCCTAACTGTGGTTCCGCTTATCTTGGTTTTGCTTATTTCTGTTCCATGTGTGGCAACCCTTTGTATGATTTAGGCAATAATATGAGCAAACAGGAAGGAGGGGATGGACCTACTGTTCTTAGTGAAAAGTCACCCATTCCTGATGATCAAATCCATGTGGCCAAGGATCAAGTGAAAAACTATCCAAAAAATGAAATGCCTGATAATGAATCTGTTCAATCTGATAATTCTGATATGCCATTCAAACAGTCATTGTTGTCTGATGATATTGACGAAAAGCCCGATTCAGAATTACAGAAAGTGGAAAATGTCACTTCTCCTACTATCGCATCCCATGAAGAACTTGAAGACCTGATGATTGTTGTTGATGAAGATGAATACCAAGATGTGAGCGATAACCCAAAGGTTCATAAAAATGCCGATGATGATTCTATTATTGATATTCCAGCTCATGAAGTTAAGCAGGTGCAATCTACTCATCTTCAAAACGTTCATAAAGAAAAACTATATATATCAAAAGATAACGTAAAACCTAAAAAAAGAAAGAAATTCAAATGGGGAATATTTCTTCTCGTTTTATTCTTTATTGCTGTGATAACGGGGGGAGTCATCGCTTTTTTACGCTATGATAAAGAATTCGACAGAAAGAAAGACGAGAGCTTCAAAGCACGTTTGGATTCGATTGAAAAAGTCCAAAAGTACAAAAAGCAAAAACTTGCGGCACAACAAAACGCACTTGATTCCATCTCCAAAACTGAATTTGATGAAATCCAACGTTCCGACAGTCTGAACAAAATTAATAGAATTGCTGAACGTAAAGCGGATTCTGCACGTGTTGACACTTTCATGACACGAGTGATAAAGGATATATCACCATCAAATGTTGTGCTGGCAAGGTTTCTTGATGGAAAGAACTATATTTATTATTATTCTGACACTTTGCAGCCGATATTCAATCTTTCGTGTTTTGATGGAGTTTCAAAACAGACTTATAATGTGATCGACAATATTCAGGCAAGACTGGTTGGGCACATCGTTACGCCTGACTATAAGTCATTGATTGTCATGTGCAAGGACGATAAGCATGATTTTGGTCTTGCTTACCGGGTGGATATGGCTGAAAACACTTATGTGGAGTATGAGTCAATGGATGATGACAACAATAAATGCTATGATATTTCCGCCACATCCGATGGATTTATGATGAGATTCGGAAAAGGTGATCAAAAGTCGTTTGTCAATAAATATACAGCATATTTTGACAGATATGGAAATTTCATAAAGCAAGAATAAAGACATTATAAAAAGAAAAGAGCCCGAACGGCTCTTTTCTTTTTATATAGATATATAAGGTTAGAATTTTACTTCAGGTGCTTTTTGTGCGCTTTCGTCGGCTTCAAACGGAACCTTTGTCTCAATGCCGAAAACACTGGCAAGAATATTGTTCGGGAATTTACGGACTTTGGTGTTGAACTCTTGAACAGTGTCATTATATTTGTTGCGCGATTCCTTGATGCGGTTCTCCGTACCTTCCAACTGCGACTGAAGTTCTTTGAAGTTTTCGTTGGCTTTCAAGTCCGGGTAGGCTTCTGCAACTGCCATCAACTTGTTCAAAGCGCTTGACAACTCTCCTTGTGCAGCTTGAATTTTCTTCATGTTCTCTTCTGTCAGGTCATCAACATTGATGTTGATCTGGGTTGCTTTTGCACGGGCTTCAATAACACCTTCAAGCGTACCCTTCTCATGCTCAGCATAACCCTTTACCACGTTTACCAAGTTTGGAATCAAGTCTGCACGACGCTGATAGTCGGATTGAACTTTTGCCCATGCATTCTTAACTGTCTCGTCTGCGGTTACCATGCCATTGTAACCTTTCCATGCCCAGAGGCCAATTATGGCAACTATGGCAATAAGAATAATTGTTGATTTTTTCATAGGTTTTTTGTTTTAATAATAATATGAGGTTTGTTAATTAGAATCGTCCACCGGCGCCACCGCCACCAAAACTGCCACCGCCAAGTCCACTGAACGGACCACCAAGTGAGCCTCCGCCTCTGCTTCCACCAAAGACAGAACCACCGACTGCGCCGCCAACTGCACCTGCGCTTGCAGAGGTGTCCTCTATTTGGTCTCTATATGTGATTTCATGACAATTTTCACACTTGTAGGTGCTTTTTATTCGATATTTATAAGCACTTATTTTGGTGCGTTGACGGTCAACCAGTTTTAGCTTCACCTTACCGCAATGAGGGCAGGTTCTTGCTTTTCGAGATGAATATACACCAAGTCCAATGAGAGAAGCGGCGCCACCCATGAACAAATAGCCCAAGATTCCACTATCGTCATCTTCTGTAGAGCTCTTGCTTGACAATTCTTGCACATATTCTTCTTTATGGTTGAGATAACCATGAATGCCTTTGGCTGTTTGGAGCATCGCATTATTCCAGTCGCCGGCTTTCAAATATGGAACCATATAACGGTCTTCGATTCGACGGCAGATCGCATCAGTCATGAACTTTTCCATTCCTTCACCTGTGCTTATCCAGAATGAACGATCCAAAGTAGCCAGAGCCACAACAATACCTTGGTTTTTGGCACCGCCAACACCTAATTCTCTACCTAATCCTATGGCAAATTCGTATGGATCGTCACCTTCAAAGTGTTCGCAGACTGCAATCACACATTGAACACTCATTGTATCAAGACTCAGCATTAATGTGTCGATAGAGTCACAATATTCCTGTGAAAGGATTTTATCTGGATTTATAACCCTTGTGTAATTTTGCTTTACTCGTTCTACAGGAATGTTTTTGGGTGAGTAAACTCCAGCGTAAGCTATAGTGAATATTGCGGAAAATAAAAGATATGTAATGATTTTTCTCATATAATTCTTAATGATTAGTTGTTTGGCGATTGTTTTGCCAAAATTATTCATTCCAAATCTCCCATGATGCGATGGCTTGAAGGACTAACATTTCCAATCCATTTTTGACAACTGCTCCATGTTTGCGACCATTTTTCATAAACAATGTGTTTTCTGGGTTGTAAACCAAATCATAAAGCAAATTGTTGCTGTCCATCGCTTCGTATGGCAACATTGGACATTCATCTGAGTTAGGATGCATTCCGCATGGGGTGCAGTTTACGATTACTTGATATTCTTTAACTGCGTCTGCATCAATATCCTTGTAAGTTGCCGTGTCTGGACGGCTGTATCTGGATACAAATACAGTTTCCAAACCTAATTCCCTCAATACGTGATTTACGGCTTTGGATGCTCCGCCTGTACCCAAAATCAATGCTTTTTTATGCTGGGGATAGAGGAGGGGGGTGATGGATTCCCTGAAGCCGATTATGTCGGAATTGTAGCCTTTCAAGCGTATGTTTGAGCCGGAGCGAATCAATTTCACAACGTTCACAGCACCTATCTCTCGCGCTTCCTTTGTGATGTCATCCAAATATGGAATGATTTTCTGTTTGTAAGGAATGGTCACATTGAAACCTCTTAAGTCGGGGTTTGACGCTATGACATCTATCACTTCCTCAATCGAGGAGATGTCAAAATTACGATAATCTGCGTCAATCTGCTCACTTTCAAATTTATCAGCAAAAAACTGACGGGAGAAAGAGTGTCCTAGCGGATGACCTATAAGTCCATATATATCCATAACCGTTTTTGTTTTGCATTGAGAAGATATTACAGTGGTTGCAGCTGATGAACCTTATTTTTTGCCATAATACATCATACACATCTGAAATGACAGCCGCTTGTAACCTGTTTCTTTAAAGCCGGCTTTCGAAAATATGGTTGACATTTCTTTGCCTTTCGGTATTGCAGCCATCGTGTTGGGCAGGTAGGAGTATGCCTTGTCGTCGTGTGAGACTTTTTTCCCAATCAATGGCATTATTGCTTTTTGGTAGCACCAGAATAGTTGTTTCATGGGAAATCTATCGGGTTTGCATAGATCAATTACTATGATTCTTCCTCCTGGATTAAGTACCCTGTGCATTTCCAACAAGCTTTGGTCCAAATCTGCAAAATTCCTTAAGGCGAACGATGATATCACACAATCAAACGAGTTGTCCTCAAATGATAGTGAGGCACAGTCCTCTTTTTGGAATTTAATCACTTCCGACATACCAGATTTTTGCACCTTTTGCTTACCGATTTCCAACATTTTCTCCGATATGTCAATCCCGACTATTCTTTCTGGATGAATTTTTTTGCAGGCCAAAATCGCAAAATCTCCTGTGCCGGTAGCCACGTCGAGTATTCTTCTCGCACCACCTTGCTTCTTAAGATAATTCATGGCCTTTTTTCTCCATAGACGGTCAATTCCAAGTGAGAGAATATGATTCAGAGCATCATAAGTCGGAGCTATGTTGTCGAACATTTGCTCCACTTGCTCACTTTTGGATGTGCTATCGGAGTAGGGCTTTATTTTTTCTTGTGCGTACAACGAGTATTCTTCTTACAGATATCACTGTTATTAGAATTATTTTTCCTTTGAATGACTTCCTCTTATTTTTTGCAGAGAGTCTGAAGACATGATGTTACATTCTTCTCAATTCTTGAAGTTAAGTCATCATGTTCGTCCTTTTCAAATTTCTCGCCAACAATATGCTCATAAAGCTCAATATAGCGGTCGGAAATGGAGTTCACAAAATCATCTGTCATTTCAGGAACTGTCTGACCTGGCTGGTTCATGAAATTGTGCTCAATAAGCCATTGGCGGAC
Organism: uncultured Prevotellaceae bacterium; assembly: GCA_900314125.1. Taxonomy (GTDB): domain Bacteria; phylum Bacteroidota; class Bacteroidia; order Bacteroidales; family Bacteroidaceae; genus UBA3839. The sequence goes on from OMUD01000279.1 coordinate 12,444, forward strand.
AAACTCTTTGGATAGCTGGCGCTGTGGTTCTCCTTTCTCAAAGCGTTCTTCGTATCCTTCGGAATAGAAGTAGCGGCTTGAGTCGGGTGTATGTACTTCGTCAATCAGATAAACTTTGCCGTCGCGTTTTCCAAACTCATATTTGGTATCTACAAGGATCAACCCCTTTTCTGCGGCTATTTTCGTTCCGATCTCAAACAAAGCGTATGTGTACTTCTCCATGATCTCATAGTCTTCTTTTGAGACTAAACCTTGGTTGATGATTTCCTCTTTGGATATGTTTTCGTCATGGCCTTCATCAGCTTTAGTTGTCGGAGTGATTATTGGATGAGGGAATTTTTCGTTTTCGCGCATACCTTCTGGTAATGTGATGCCGCATATTGTGCGGTTACCAGCTTTATATTCTCTCCATGCTGAACCAGTGAGATAACCACGAATAATCATTTCCACGCGAAATCCCTCGCATTTCAATCCTACTGTGACCATCGGGTCAGGAACTGCTAATTTCCAGTTTGGAACTACTTGGGCTGAAGCATCCAAAAATTTTGCTGCAATCTGGTTGAGCACTTGTCCTTTGAATGGTATTCCTTTAGGCAGAACCACGTCGAAAGCAGATATCCTGTCAGTGGCAACCATCACCATCAAGTCGTCATTTATGTTATAGACGTCACGAACTTTGCCGTGATATACAGATTTCAAACCAGGAAATTTAAAGTCAGTCTTTGTTAATGCTTTCATTGTTATTGTTTGTTATATGTTTTTTCTATTTCATCTTGTCTCTTGCGTTCCTCTCTTTTCAATCGTTGTTCGGATTCATACTTTTCATAAGCATTCACGATTCTGGTGACGAGTTTGTGCCGGACTATGTCACTCTCATTCATGTAGATGAATGAAATGCCTTTGATGCCATTCAACACATTTACGGCTTCTTTCAAACCGGAATTGACTGTCTTTGGCAGGTCAATCTGGGTCATATCGCCAGTAATTATCATTTTTGTGTTGTGTCCCATACGGGTTAGGAACATCTTAATCTGCTGTGGCGTAGTGTTTTGTGCCTCATCAAGTATAACCACTGCGTCGTTCAGTGTACGTCCGCGCATGAATGCGAGAGGAGCAATCTGAATGATGTTCTGTTCCATGTATTCCGTCAGTTTCTGAGCGGGAATCATATCCTGGAGAGCATCATATAGCGGTTGGAGGTAAGGATCGATTTTCTCTTTCATGTCGCCTGGTAGGAATCCCAGTTTTTCTCCTGCCTCAACGGCAGGCCTTGACAGGATAATCTTACGAATTTCCCTGTTTTTGAGAGCTCTTACCGCTAATGCGATGCTTACATACGTTTTGCCGCTTCCTGCTGGACCAATGGCAAACATCATGTCATCTGTCTTGAAGGCATCGACCAGAAGTTTTTGATTGGCGCTCCGAGCAATGATGGCTTTTCCTGTCACACTGTAGCAGATTGCCGCGTCATCATCATTTTTTATAGTGTCACGGCCTTTGATAATGTTGAGAATGGCCTCCTCATTGAGCGAATTGTATTTTGCACAATGCTCAATCATCTTGTTGATATTTTCCTCGAAAGAACACATTTCTTCCTCATCTCCCAATACCTTCATCTGATTGCCACGGGCTATGATTCTCAGTTTGGGATAGAGGGCCTTCAGCATTTGTAGGTGTATGTTGTTCACACCATAAAATGAAACCAAATCTATATCGTCAAGCAGTATGTGCCGTTCTATCATTCTAAATATGTAAGATTGTTTGGGTTGGGAAATCTTCTTACCTGTATATATTTCTTTACAAAATTACGTTAAAAACTAAATATACGCAAATAAAACTTCTGATTTTTTCTTTTTTAGGCTGATTCAATCCTTCATACATAGATGAGCATATCATTTTGCCATGGCACATTGTCACTGCGTTTTCTTCCATATCTTAATGTCCGAGAATGTCATAAAGGCGTGATTCTCCGAATAGGTGGTTTGATAGACTCCGGCTTTTATCCTCTTCCCTTTGAAGAAACTGCAGTCAACAGGGGAGTTTGGCATTTCGGTCCATGTGATGCCATCTAAGCTTGTTCGGGCATGTATTTTTTTGCCTTTACGTTCAAGCTGGATGTAAGGGTCAAATGACCAACCTTTATTGTTTTTGTACTGAGGACGCTGGTAGCCTCTAACAACCGTGAGCATATTGCCACAATTGTAGTTCGGAAACACACCTAAATGCACAAGGTTTTGGCGGTTGTCTGGCAGTTCATCAATAATGATTATTCCACCTTCATTGTAGCCTGGAGTGGAGTGGCGGTTCATGCCCGTCATGTCTGTCACTTTGCATTGCAATAAGAAGTCGCCGTCGATTTCCACCAATGACATCGGTCCATTGTGGCTTGCATCTGCATCAAGGTTCTTATTGTCGGATTCTAAAGTCAATAATCCATTATTGTCGGGCTGAATCTCCAATTTCTCAGATAATGATTGAAAATTTTTTGCCGACGGCTTGAGTTTTTTCTTCATAATGGCAGAAGAATTACCAAACAAATCTTTTACTTGGCCATACAATATTTGCTTTTTATTCAATGTGATGACTGTTTCGTTTGTGGCAGACGGTGTAAGATGCCCTTTGTCTGTGCCGAAAGCATATTCATAAAGGCTGTTGTCGGATGCACTGTTGTCGCTGTCTGCCAGATATAATTTTATAACTTCTGGGCTGAGTTGATCAAAGCATAGATTGAACTTCTTGCCCTGAATTTTGTTGATTTTTGACAATGTCTCCTTCTGATTTTCAGTAATGTCGGACTGCTGCAGATAAGCATTTGAAATTTCATCTTCATTCAAGACCCGGTCATAAAAATCAAGATTATGGAGATAACCACTGAACGGGTTGTTTCCAAATGATGAACACCCAATCGTCACTTTCCCTTCTGGTCGAAGCATCAGAAAACTGTTCTGCTCAGCCACTTTCTTACCATTGCAGTAAATCTTTTCCATGTACCCATCGTAAACCACAGACCAAAACTGCCATTCATCGGGTTTTATGGCTGAGGCGGCCCCAATATTCTCGAAAGAGGCATTGTGGGCCACTATTCCTTCTTTGGCATTCTTCCCGTTTCGTAATTCGATTGTGGCAAGGTCATTGTTTACGGGCATGAATTGGGCAATGCATTCCAGTTCGTCAACTTCTGGATTTAATATCCATGCATTGATGGTGTATGGCGCATTATATACCATTGTTTTAGGCATGCCAAAAGTGCTCTCAAGATGATGGTTGCCATCAAAACGGAAAGCATACTTATCCTTGATAGGAACAATGGCTATCCCATCCTTGCAGATGAAATCTCCCGCTATGCCTTTGTTGCCTATAGTGGTGACGATAGTGCCTGGATCATAATCAGAAGCATTGATGCTTATAATTCTGTTGCCAAGAGCATCCGACTTTCTTCTGGCTTCCGAATCCTCGTCGCGTGTGTGAATCCATGGATACCCAGCAAGGAGGGATTGCTCATCTGTCTTTACGACGGGGAGTTGCTTAAGAGGGTCATCATTCGGTGTTGCATGAAAGACCTTAACATTCCAAATCGCTGGAAAATGACCGTTTTTCTGGGTTCCAGTTATTGTGATTCTGATATATCTTGCTTTTGCCTCTCCTGTGTCCACCATAGGGGAACCCTGATGGGTGTTCGACGTTTTGTCTGCAAATAATGTCCAGTTTTTTCCATCATTCGAGGTTTCTATTTTGTATTGATAGAAAAAAGTGGCATATTCAAATTGTGTGAATATTTCGTTAAAAGAAGTGGACTGGCCAAGGTCTATTGTCAGGCTTGCTGGCTGGTTGCATGCGGCAGCGCGCCACAATGTGGCATTGTTGTCATCAATAGCATAAGATGCCTTGAACCATTCTGAATATTCGGATGATGCTTGAACTTGTGAACCTAAAGCCAGATTTTTTGAATTGTGTGACCTGCCTCGAAGGGATGAAGGGATGGCGCCATCGTGAGTGGGAGTCACAGGGAGTATCTCTCCGTTGTCGGAAAAATCCATTTTGTCAATGCAAATCTGACGGTTGAATCCATGAATGGAGCGGGGGAGATTGTGACGGTGATAGATGATGTAGTAGTCGTCATTATCTTTCAAGATGGAATGATGGCCAGGTCCATGAACGGTTTGGTCGGTATTGGTCTTTAAAATACATCCCTTATAGGTGTATGGTCCCATAGGACCGGTTTCTGAGATGGCATACTGAACACGGTATGTGTCGTCATGGCAAGAACCGCTTGAATAGGTGAAATAGTATTTTCCGTCTTTCTTGAATACATACGGCGCCTCAAAGAAATCTATGATTTCGGTGTTGGGAATCAGTTTCTTATCTGAAAATGACTTTCCGTCTGCCGACAGTTTTGCCACACCGCAACCAAAACCTTTGTAGATTCCCCAAGTTCCAAAATAAAGGTACTCGCTGCCGTCGTCATCAACAAATAATTGGGGGTCGAGCGTGATGGCATTATGAACAAAGCGGTCGGGAACCAATACGGCATCGGAAGCTCCAAGTCTGTTTTTCCATGGTCCGGTCGGACTGTCGCTTTCGCCAACACGTATTTCGCAAGGTGTGCAATAATAATAACGGTAGCTTCCGTCTGGCTGTTGCACCACATCTGGAGCCCACACCACTTCTGTGGTCGGCCAGTTCATGGTCACATTTGTCCAGTTCACAAAGTCTTTAGAAATCCACACTTGTGGTGGACCATATCCATTTCCCGTTCCATCAGTTGTGGCATATAAATAGTATGTGTCACCGAATTTCCTAATAGTGGGATCTGCGAAATATCCTGGTATGATGGGGTTGCCTGCTGATGGTGTGTTCCACTCAGCCTTCTGACATCTTCCAGTTATTGAGTGAATTGCCAGAACGAAAGATAAAAATAATAATCTTGCCATGGTTTAGTCAGTTATGATTTAATAAACGCAAAGGTATGGATATTTTTTTGTTTGTGCAAAGCGCTCAGATTTTTTTCCTAGTTATTTCTTTATCTTTTCCGACACA
>OMUD01000070.1 GCA_900314125.1 uncultured Prevotellaceae bacterium
TCAGGTTGTTCTCCCTGTCAATGTAGTCTATATGTAGGTAGAAATCATTCAAATTTCTCATTCCAGTCTGTGGGGATCAGTCAATCCATTTGCAAATATAATTTATTTCTTTGAATAATTTGGAATAGTTTAGATAAAGTTTTATATTTGCATACTATAGGTACTTAAACAACAAAATGTTTATGAAAAGATTAAGCTTATTGATTCTCTTTGTGGTGCTGGCCATGAGTGCTAATGCCCAGCTGAAAGTGGGTATATTGACGCACAAAATAAAAATTTTAGAAGAAGAGCCAGTTCTTCCGAATGGGTACACCGTGTTTTATACAGAAGTGGGAAATGGCAGCAAGGTCAGGATTTATTATGGTTCGAATGATGAGGCGAATGGCGACAGGATTTGGGAAGATGGTGTCTATCCGGCAAGTTATGTGAAATTCACGGGCTATTATTGTGGAGAAATCACCGACCCTACAGACGACATAGTCAACATCCGTAAGGGACCGGGAACCCAGTACGCTGTGGTTGATAAGATATGGGTGGATGAATTTGTCGTCTTCAAAAAGACAAAAACCAACTGGTATCAGCTTTATAGCTATTGCCCAATGGAAGGAAACCCTATCGATTTCGGAGCCAAACTCACCGGCTATGTTCATAAAAGCCGCATTAAAATGCCTACGATATCAAAAGAATAAACCGCATGAATCTATTTTTTTTTTAACGAGCTATTATTAAAAAAAACTTTGCTTTTTTTGACCAGACCATTTTTATAACGAACTATTTTGATATATAAACCTCTTTGGGATGGAACTGTTGTGAGAATCCCGTTGAGGGAGTAGTATGTGGTTTGCTCAATTTCTTCATTGTCAGGTGATTCGGGAGAAATGATGTTGTTGGACATGTCATCCAAAGCATAATGACCATCCAAGTAGCCCAGTCTGACGATCACCCAGTTTCTCAGGCGTGGTAAAGAATCAAGTTGCGAGTTTCGGATGTATGGACGCACACCTGAGACAGACTGAGTGGCTTGCCACAACCGCCCCTCAAGTTTGCATACGTCGCCGGAACGGTATGTAGTGGCAGAGGAATAGGCTGGCGTGCTCTCATAATGTGTCCAGTTGGGGTAGGGCTGCCACCCTTTGTTGCATATTGCCGGACCATAGCAAGGACTGTCGGGCCATCGGCTTTTTTCCTGTTCATACATCTCAGCAGGGACCCGTTCGTACCAGTCATCTATGATGGACAAGATATTTGTGGCTGAGAACACCCCGTTTTTACGTAACTCCGCATAGCGTTGGCGGAGTTCTTTCTGATAATAGTGTTCAACCCAATAGAAGGGACCTTCGGTAAGCGGGGAGTGATTCCATATCGCAGGACGTACCACGCCATAGAGGTTCAGGCCGAAGGTCTGGTCCAAGTCGTAAGGCGCCACCATCCACTTTTTCCCATCGTAGGTGAACCACTGCCAGTTTTTCAGCGAACCATCACCATTGCAAACAAACTGAAAAAAAACATCGTAGTCCAACAAACTCGAGATGTCAAACATTTCCTCAAATGCGTGCTTGATACTCACGCTGTCAGCACCTGATTTCTCAAGGGCGGTCAGTTCGGAGTCATATCGGCTCAGTCGTGTGATGGCTGATCTGGTCTGCGCTGTCACATAGGCTTCTTTAGGGTTGCGGATGTCAAAATCATTCCACCCAACACGTCCGTGAAATAAAGTGGAGTTGTTCAGGTTGCCGTCCAGGTGAATGTGAAGCGGTTCTGCCTTTTCCATATTCATGTTTTTATGACTCTTTTTCAGTTGCCAGGCATACACACCATGAAATGAGCCGTCAATATATACGGCACAGGGAAAACCATCGGGGATGCACCGTGCACGTTTCGACGGCACTGTATATCCGCCACGCTCCCAATAAGGGAAACGGTCGGCCACCAGGGCGTGGAACAATTTGTAGCCGATTTCCCCAATACCGCGGCAAAAGTCAGTGTAGAACGCCTTGAAGTGGAATTCATCCTGCTTCACCCAGTTGCCAATTCGGATGGAGGGAGTGGACTCACCTGTCCAGTCCTTTTCACAAAACTGACAAGAGAAATTGCGCTTCGGAAACTTCAGCGACCAACTTCCCTGTGCCTCCAACAATGCGCGCTTACGGAAATAAACGCCAGCACCGGTATATACTTCCACCCATACCTTCCGAAAATCGTCCTTGGATTGCGGAAAGCTGGTCAAGCCTGTGATATTCACCCATGCAAAACGAGGCTCTGCAATCTCGAAATTTTCCACTTCACTATAGTCCGTCAAACTTGCAGTGGCGTCTCCTTGACGCAGTATTTCTGTCGTCTCCTCGAACGATGGTAATGGGACTGTTGGGGCAGGGGTGACATACCAATCCACAAACATGGTGTCCGTAGGTATGTTGCCAGTGACTGCTGAAAGCTGAGGAGTGGCCAATTCGCCGTTCTGTGCAGTGGCGGTTACACATGTCAATACCGCGCCAACCATTGCGAGAGTCTTTTTCATATTGATCAGTGAATCTGAGGATGATGAATGATTTTTATGGCAAAGTTATGGTTTCTCTACTTTTCTCACAATCCCCATTCCTGCATTGTATATGTTTTGAGCTCTCTATTCTTTGCTTTTTTGTTTTATTTCCAGATAGTTAAATGTTGTATTCTTGTATATCAGGCGGTATATTGGATTGCTCAGATGGTTTGGTTTCATTCAGGAAAAAATGCGAAAAATGGTAGTGTTCCTTTGATTTGTGTCAACAATTTATCGTAACTTTGTGGTGTTGGATAATTTTCCTCAAAACGAGCATTTATGAGTGCATTTGCCGAGTATTTCATGAACATGCAGGAGCGAAACGGATCGATAGGCTATATCCACTCCTGCCCAGATTTGATAGAGTGTGTGCGGCAAGTTGGTTTTCTTCCGCTTTTGGAAAGCGGGATACATGGGTATGCCGCAGAGAGCTTGATGGCTGAGGAATGCCGTTTCACCCAGTTTCCTGATGGCTCATGGGAATGGCCCCTGTGGCAGTGGAAAGGAGCGGTGGTCCGTGAGGGTGGTTGTGTCTATGGAAAGTTCTTCGCAGGAAAAGCCGGATTTATCAGTTTAGACTGGTGGCCTGATTTCTGCAACTGGAGACGGAGCCGAAATCCTGTCCCAGAAGAAGGAACTGTTGAGGACTTGATCTTGAACGTGCTGCGGGAGCACGGGAGCATGGTCGCACGTGACCTTAGGGCTGCATGCGACTTCACAGGAAAGAACATGCGCTCCAAATTCGATGCCTACGTGGGTCGCATGCAGATGGGCACTTATATCGTGACCGAAGATTTTGTTTATCCTGTCGATAAGCATGGACGCGAATACGGGTTTGGATGGTCGTTGCTCACCACACCAGAACAGTTGTTGGGCAGAGAATCATGTCTTTGCGAGCGAACACCCGAGGAATCATTCGACCGCATCTTTGCACATCTTTCGCAATTGCTGCCAGTGGCAACTGAGAAACAAATCAAGAAGTTGATAAAATGACCCACTTGCAGGAAATCATAAGCTATCTGACAGCTTTCAGGAACAATAGCGCATTACTTATAATTTCATTTGTATGAGCGGAATTTTGTTGTTTTTATCAATCGCGGCTCTTTTCGTCGTTGTAGTAATCGTAATTGATAAGAAGCAAAGACGAGTCATGCGGGAAGGCAAACTTCTGAAAAGTGAAGTTGTCTGTCGCCACGGTGAAAGGTTTTATGTGGAGAAAGTTGGTTTCAAGGACTGGCATATCTGTATTCATTCCTATTACCTGATTTCCGATAGACTGACTGAAGGGCATACCATTGTGGAGCAGAGATGGGATTATAATGATTTCTGCAACATCACCGTTCGTCTCGAAGATTGCACCTACACGCTCATCCGGCAAGTGGATGTCATCGCCCTTGTCCGTAGTTTCAGGCCTATCTCGAATGTCGTACGGAAATATAATCAGTATTGACTTTCGGCATGCTATCACCTATTTTTTCCCAACAGACCTCCATCGTTGTAGCCACGTTAAGTGGGGACGACGCATCTTGCGTCGTGGCAAAAGGAAAAGCCCATCCAAGATGTAAGGACTTACTGA
>OMUD01000123.1 GCA_900314125.1 uncultured Prevotellaceae bacterium
GACCGACGTCAGCTCCACCCTCCCAGAAAATGCATAGGCCCCTATCTCCACCACATTCTTCGGAATCACAGCTGAACCGCTTGCCTGAACCAAGACGTGCGTCTTCAAATCGACCACACAGCCCGAACCATCCATATCACTGTAGTGGATGTTGCCATCTGCCACATTGATATCCATCAGGCTCTCACAATCTCCAAAGGCTCCCGCCCCCACAAATCCCACGCTGGCTGGAATCTCCACATAGGACAGGGCGCTGCATCCATAGAATGCCATCTCACCAAGATAGGTAAGTTGCTTCGGCAATCGCAAACGGTAAATTCCACTGCATCCAGAGAAGGCTGCGCTGTCAATGCGGGTGATATTGGCAGGGATGGTTATGCCAGTGAGTGATGTACAATCCTTGAAAGCGCGCTTGCCCACGGCCGTCACCCGGTAACGGCGTCCTTGATGCCGAACAGACCGGGGAATGGTATAGCTCCCTTCATAATGGGAGCCAGGGTCACCAAAAGTCACCTCACAAGTGTGTTCTTCTGCCGACAAGATGTTGAAAAACAGCAACTGACCGCGGCTGCGCTCATAAAAATCATAGGAAAATGCATCGGTCACTAAAGCAAACAGGCACAAAAGAAGCAGGAGGATGCGTGGCAATCCTCCTGAATGTTTAGTTTTTATGGTTTTCCGTTTGAGGAAAACCTGGGAGATAGACATTGACAATAGCATAGCTGCAATTACTTCAGATTGCCTAAAATATCACGGGTCAACTCTTTCGTGATGGTACGGGTGGCGGCGGAAGTGGCATTCTTCACCACCCTTCCGGTCGTGCTCGTGGACGACTTCCTGCGTTTGGTTCCTGTCACCTTGTCTGCCACAAAGGCACCGATAATCGTGGCAAGCGTGGAGGTGATGGCGGTCAGAATGGCTTTCCATACTTTCTTGAAGAAGCCAGGCTTCTTCGACTTAGCCTCTTCCTTCTCTGCTTTCTCTGCGCTCTTGGCATCTTCAGCGGCGACTTTGGCTTCCTCAGCAGCTTGGGCGTCACGCTCCGACTCGGCAATCAAAACCTCAAAAGCACTCTCACGATCTATTGGTGTGTCGTATTTGCCAAAAACACGGCTCCGACGGATGATGTCGCTGCGCTGACCCTCGCTGATGGCGCCAATCTGGCTCAGCGGGAAGAGAATCTTTGCACGCTCCACCACCGAAGGGGCACCTTTCTCATCCAGGAAAGAAACCAACGCCTCACCCGTCTCCAGGTTCATGATAGCCTCATCAGTCTTGAAGGCAGGATTCGGACGGAACGTGTCGGCAGCAGTCTTCACTGCTCGCTGGTCTTTTGGCGTGTAGGCACGGAGAGCATGCTGCACACGGTTACCCAACTGACCGAGAATCACGTCTGGAATGTCGGCAGGACTCTGCGTCACAAAGTAGATACCGACACCCTTACTGCGGATAAGACGGATCACCTGCTCAATCTTGTCAACCAATGCTTTCGATGTGTCCTCAAACAGCATGTGTGCCTCATCAAAGAAGAACACGAGTTTCGGATATTCCAAATCACCCACTTCCGGCAACTTGGAGTAGATGTCGCTCATCAGCCAAAGTAAGAACGTGGAATACAGCTTTGGCTGCATCATCAGCTTGTCGGCAGCGAGCACGTTCATCACACCCTTTCCTCCTTCTGTCTGCATAAGGTCGAAGATATCGAATGCCGGCTCACCGAAAAACTTGTCTGCTCCCTGATTTTCAAGCTGGAGAATGGCTCGTTGGATGGCCCCCACACTGGCTGTTGCGATGTTGCCATATTTTGTTGAATAGGTTGATGCATTCTTAGCCACATAGTCCAGCATAGAACGGAGGTCCTTGATGTCGAGCAAGAGCAAACCCCGCTCGTCGGCCACACGGAACACAATCTCCAGCACGCCGGACTGGACCTCGTTCAATCCCATTAGTCGAGAAAGCAGCTGAGGTCCCATCTGCGACACCGTGGCACGCATCGGATGTCCCTGTTCACCATACACATCGTAAAACCGGACTGGACAAGCCTGGAACTCAGGATTCTCTATACCAAACTCAGGAAGACGTTTCTCGATGAAGCCACTCATCTTACCCACCTGGCTGATGCCCGACACATCGCCTTTCATGTCGGCCATGAAGCATGGCACGCCAACCTGGCTAAAACTCTCTGCCAACACCTGAAGGGTCACGGTTTTTCCCGTACCCGTGGCTCCAGCCACAAGACCATGACGGTTGGCCATCTTCCCGATGATGCTTAACGGACCATTGTCGCAATGCGCAATGTATAATCCTCGTTCTTTATCGTACATAATTATTGGATTTTTAGGAGTGAGTAACTCGCTTATTTGTCTTTAGCTCACAAAGATAAACGTTTTTTTTATAAATACAAACGCTCAGCGCAAAATAATCGGATTTAAAAACAATTTCAATGCACGACATTCTATCAGAGTGATGTGAACGCCTTCTTTTTACTGGTTGAACCAAAATCAGTCTCAGACTGGTTGATGTCTGGAAAAGACATAAAAAAAAGTGCAGGACCAAAATGGTCTTGCACTTTTGATTTTTGATAAGTCTGATTAGTTAAGAGCAGCAGTCAACTCAGCACCACCCTTGAATTTTGCAGACTTCTTGGCTGCGATGGTAATTGGCTGCTTGGTTGCAGGGTTGATTCCCTGACGCTCACCTCTCTCAGCTACAGAGAAAGTACCAAAACCGATAAGAGCTACTTTATCGCCAGCCTTGAGAGCATCTGCGATAACTTCTGTTGTTGCGTCGATTGCTTTCTTAGCATCCACCTTAGTCAGACCAGCCTTTTCAGCTACTGCACTTACTAATTCATTCTTGTTCATAGGATAATGTTTTTTAAAGTTAATATAATATGGTTATAACGTGTTTTTGCGTTTAGCAGGCCATAATTCCCTAATTTATAGTGCAAATTTATACTTTTCAAAGCAACAAACAAATATTTTTGTTAAAAAAATTGATATTTTTGCATTTTTTTTATGATTTATCCAATATTTGCGTAATAATCAGAGAAAAAAAGGTAATTTTGCACTTAATTTTAAACAAACAGTACCTGATTGCCAAAAACTGTCCTAAAGGAGGGCACAGCCACAGTCAGCCCAAAAACAAAAATTACAAAAAACAGATATGCAACTGCCTAATGTCGTAAAATATCTTCTCATTGCAAACATTGTCGTATGGATCCTCAGTGAGATTCTCACCATGAGGGGAATCGACGTGAGTCCGCTCTGTCTCTTCTATGTGGGAAGTGGAAAATTCATGCCTCACCAAGTGGTGACCTACATGTTCATGCACGCTGGATTCATGCACCTCTTCTTCAATATGTTTGCACTCTTCATGTTCGGACGGATCATGGCCATGACATGGGGCGAGAAGAAATTCCTCATCTACTACCTTGTCTGCGGTGTGGGTGCGGCCATCACTCAGGAAGTGGGTCAGCTCACAGGACTGCTCGAAACCAACTCATGCACCCTGGGCGCTTCAGGCGCCGTGTTCGGCATTCTTCTGGCTTTCGGACTCACCTATCCAAACGAGCGCATATTCATCATCCCCATCCCGTTTCCAATCAAAGCCATCTATTTCGTATTCTTCTATATTGCACTGGAAGTGATTGAGTTTCTCTCCATCAAGGATGGAATCGCACACCTTGCACACCTGGGAGGTATGCTCTTCGGTTGGCTACTCATGCTCTACTGGAAGCACAATAAGTCGAAAGACATCAATAACTGGAAACAGACCAAAAGCCACAGTGGCGGTTCAACAAGCAAAAACGGAAATATCTTCGGATGGGGAACAAAACAGACGACCCATTCGGCATCATCACAATACACCTCCTACTCCACCACAGCTGGACCATCAGCCCCTCATCAAGACGCATACGCCGACAATGCCCGCAAAAAAGAGGCTGCCAGGGTAATCGATGAGATTCTCGACAAAATCCGAAAAGACGGATGGGACAGCCTCTCGAAGGAAGAGCAGCAAAAAATCATCGACGCAAGCAAAGAAATATAATAAGGACCTCACCGCCACAATAAGCAATGGAAAATGTTGATTTTCAACATTTCTCCCCTATTTTCAATCCTTCCAACCTTTAAAACGGTTGATGGGGGCTGAAAAATCTCGGATAAAAAGTCCGCAATTGATGCTAAACTCGTGAAACGCAGGATTAAAAATATCGTGAAATATTGTGCAGTCACGCTTAATGTCATTATCGCCTTAGCGATGGTGGTGACGGCTTACTGCGGCATGCTCCCACCCCAGGAGTATCCTAAACTCTCAGTCCTGCCATTGCTGTTCCCTTATTTCCTCACAGCTTCACTTCTTTTTCTCATGGCATGGCTGTTCATCAAATGGAAGATGGCATTCATCAGCCTTGCTGCCATGATTCTGTGCGCCACCGACATCAGGGGTTATTTTCCTATCAACATACCATCTGACGCGCCGCAGTCGGCATTCAAGATCATGTCGTACAACATCGGTGGAGTCACCAAACAGAAGAAAGACTCCCTCATTGAGTTCATGCTGGAGAATGCCCCCGACATCATCTGCTTTCAGGAATGCGGAAAATCGCTCGACTTACCCAACGACGAGCGAGTGGCCAAAGCCTATCCATACAACAACATCAACGGGAAAGAAGGACGCAACGTATGCCTTTCAAAATTCCCAATCCTATCCAGCGAAAACATCAAGTATGAGTCGCATGGAAACGCATCGACTGCACACAGGATACTCATTGGCTACGACACCTTACTTGTCATCAACAACCACCTGCAGTCATACCTGCTCGCAAAGACTGACATTCAAGAATATAAGGACATCACAGGAAAGTCCACGAGCATGTCGGAGAGAGAAAAAAACACCAAGGATGTGGTCAAGAAAATCATGATTGGAAATAAGCAGAGAGGACCGCAAGCAGAAATTGTGTGCGATTATATCAGAAAAAACCACCATAGGCTCATCATCGCCTGTGGAGATTTCAACGAGAACACAACAGGCTACGCACACTATCTCTTCACAAAGGAACTCAATGACGCCTACACACGGACAGCCAACGGATTCGGATTCACCTACAGCCGCAACAAGATCCACTACAGAATCGACCACATTCTCTGCTCAGACGCATTCAAACCCTACGATTGCCATGTGGTCAATTCATGCAACCTCAGCGACCATTTTCCTATAATTTGCTACCTCGACAAGCAGTAAATAAGCAAAATATCACATTTTTATAAGGAAAAATCTGTGAAAAGTCTTTATTTTCACAAAAAAACACTAACTTTGCAAACTTGAAAGAGTATGTCTGAAAACCTACAACAGACATGAATGGATTATGTCAGAATAGAATTTGCTCTCAAAGAGCCAGTTCCATTCGACATTCTTTGTGCGCTGAAACCTCAGCGGATATGAGGACGAAGCATCTCTTGCGAAACAACATCAAAACAATTCAATAATCAAAACAATTAACAATTAAAAAAATGCAAAACAAAGGATTTGTAAAAGTGATTGCAGTGCTGCTCACGCTCATCTGTATCTTCTACCTCTCGTTTGCGTTCTACACCAACTATCAGGACAACAAGATAGAGAAGCTGAGAGCTACAGACCCAGATGCAGCAGAGGCATTACTCGACTCACTTAACACAGAGAAATGCTACCTTTGGGCTTACACCCTGAAAGAGTGCCGCGAGAACGCTATCGGTCTCGGTCTCGATTTGAAAGGTGGTATGAACGTGATGCTCGAGGTCTCTGTGCCAGACGTTGTCAGAGTGCTTTCTGACGACAACCAGTCACCAGCATTCACACAAGCTGTGTCCGAGGCTCAGAAAGAAGCACAGGAGAGCCAGACGGACTTCATCTCACTCTTCATTGAGAAATACAAGAAGCTGGCTGGCGAGGAAAAACTTGCTGCTGTGTTCGCCAACTCAAAGATGGGTGACAAGGTTAAGACCAACAGCTCCGACAAGGACGTGGAAAAAGTACTCAGAACCGAGGTTGAGTCTGCCATCGACAACGCTTTCCAAGTGTTGCGTACGCGTATTGACCGCTTCGGTGTGGTACAGCCAAACATACAGAAAATCGAAGGTCAGACCGGACGTATCAACGTGGAGCTCCCTGGTATCAAGGAGCCGGAACGTGTGCGCAAACTCCTCCAGGGAAGCGCCAACCTCGAGTTCTGGGAGACCTACGACACACAGGTGGCTCTGCCTTACCTCTCTCAAATCAACAGTGCCCTCCGTGGAGGAACTGATGCAGAGGAAGTGAAGTCAGACTCCACTGCGGCAACTCCTGCCGCAGTTGCTGACACAACAGCCACCGCACAGGTTAAGGACACCACCGCTGCCGTAGTGGCAAAAGCCGATACCGCCGCCAAGCCAGACGTGCTGGCCAAGGTAGATGCCAACGCAGCTGCCGACAAGGAAGGCGACAAGAAGCTCAGCAAGGAAGAGGAAGAGAAAATCAAGAAAGAAAATCCTCTCTTCGCACTGTTGCAGCCAGCCCAGGGAGCAGCAGGAGCCATGGTGGGTATGGCACAGGCCAAGGATACCGCTGAAATCAACCGCATCTTCCGCTCAGAGACAGCCAAGCAGATCTTGCCTGTTGACATGGAGCTCAAATGGGGTGTGAAAGCCATCGACAAAGCCGGAAAGGTGTTTGAGCTCTATGCCCTTAAGAGCAACAGCAACGGAAAAGCCTACATGGAAGGCGACGTGGTGACCAGTTCTAAGGACGACTTCAACCAGGAAGGCAACCCTGTTGTCACAATGAAGATGAACACTGAAGGTTCACGCAAATGGGCCGCTATGACAGAAGCCAACGTGAACCACGCCATCGCCATCGTGCTTGATGACCTCGTTTACAGCGCACCGAACGTGAAAGGTAAGATTGAAGGTGGAAGCACTGAGATTTCAGGACACTTCACCACCAACGACACCAAGGACCTCGCCACCGTGCTTTCTTCCGGTAAGATGCCTGCAAGAACTGAAATCGTTCAGGAGGACATCGTTGGTCCAACACTCGGTCAGGAGTCCATCAAGGCTGGTTTCATCTCCTTCATCATCGCATTCATCGTCCTGATGGTATATATGTGCATGATGTATGGTCTGAGAGCCGGTATGGTGGCCAACGGAGCACTTATCCTCAACTTCTTCTTCACACTGGGTATCCTCACGTCATTCCAGGCCGCACTCACCATGTCGGGTATAGCAGGTATGGTGCTCACACTCGGTATGGCGGTCGACGCCAACGTGCTCATCTACGAGCGTATCAAGGAGGAGCTCAGAGGAGGAAAGGGCATGAAGTCTGCTATCGCAGCAGGTTACAGCAATGCCTTCTCAGCCATCTTCGACTCCAACCTCACCTCTTTGATTACTGGTGTCATTCTCTTCTCTTACGGTACAGGTCCTATCAAGGGATTCGCAACAACCCTCATGATTGGTATCGTCTGCTCATTCTTCACTGCAGTTTGGCTCACCCGTATCGTGTTTGAGCACTTCGTGAACAGAGAGAAATGGCTCGACCTCACCTTCACCACAAGTGTCTCACGCAACTTGTTCAAGGACACCAAGTTCAAGTTCATGAGCAGCTACAAGAAGTCGTTCACCATCTTCGGAATCCTCGTAGCAATCGGCATCGCATCGCTTGCTATCCGCGGACTCAGCCAGTCCATCGACTTTACTGGAGGACGTAACTTCAAGGTGGAATTCACAAAACCTGTGGACATTGAGAGCACTCGTGCCGCACTCCAGAAGAACCTCGCTGACCCAGAAGGCAAAGAGTCTGTCAACACTAATGTCATCGCACTCGGTACCGACGGAAAGAGCATCCGTGTGACCACAAACTATAAGATTAAGGACAACGCATCGAACATCGACGACGAAATCGAGAACATCCTCTACAACACATTCGTAGAACAGGGCATCGTTGACAAGAAGGTTTCGTTTGAGGAATTCAGCGACCGCGACAACCGTGCAGGCGGTTCCATCGTAAGTTCACAGAAGGTGGGACCATCCATCGCTGAGGACATCACTTACGGAGCCATCATCAGTGTGATTCTCGCCCTCATCGCCATCTTCCTCTACATCCTCGTGCGTTTCCGCAACCTCGCATACTCAGTTGGATCTATCACGGCTCTGGCCATCGATACATTCATGATTATCGGTATGTATTCCGTATGCTATGGATGGATTGGATTCTCGCTTGAGATTGACCAGACATTCATCGGAGCCATCCTTACGGCCATCGGTTACTCCATCAACGACAAGGTGGTGGTGTTCGACCGAATCCGTGAGAACTTCAAGCTCTATCCGAAACGTGAGCACCAGCGCATTTTCAATGACTCGCTGAACCAGACACTCACACGTACCATCAACACGTCGGTATCTACACTTATCGTGCTCCTCGCCATCTTCATCTTCGGTGGTGACTCCATCCGTTCATTCGCATTCGCAATGATTCTGGGTGTGATCTTCGGCACATGCTCTTCCATCTTCATCGCCGCCCCTACCGCTTACCTCGTGATGGGACGCAAGATTAAGGAAGCCCCTGCTGCAGAAGCAACGGAAGAAACCAAGTAACTACACTGACTGATTATATTATATCAAAACCGGTCTCAGCTTAATGCTGCGACCGGTTTTTTTATTTACATTTTTACTCAAAAGTAAGTAAAATGCTGACGTTTTGCAAAATAATCAACAAAAAGAGTGTGATTTTGAAAAGAAATGATTAACTTTGCAAAATAAAGGAAAATATATCATCATTTTTTAAAGAATTAAAGCTATGTCAAAGACAAAAGTGGCCATCATCGGATATGGCAACATCGGAAAGTACACGCTTCAGGCCATAGAGGCAAGCGGCGACATGGAATGTGTGGGAATCGTGCGCAGGAATGGCGCGGAGAACAAGCCTGCAGAACTTGCCGGCTACAACGTTGTCAAGAACATCAAAGAGCTGAGCGGAGTGCAAGTGGCTATCCTCGCCACCCCAACCCGCAAGGTGGAAGAATATGCCAAGGAATGCCTTGCACTGGGCATCAATACCGTCGATTCTTTCGACATTCACACCCAGATAGTGGACCTCAGACGCTCACTTGATACTGTGGCCAAGGCAAACAATGCTGTGAGCATCATCTCAGCAGGATGGGATCCGGGAAGCGACTCCATCGTGAGAACACTGATGGAGAGCTTGGCACCCAAGGGAGTGTCGTACACCAACTTCGGCCCTGGACGCTCAATGGGACACTCTGTGGCTGTGAAAGCCATCGACGGCGTGAAAGACGCACTCTCTGTAACCATTCCGCTCGGAACGGGTATCCATCGCCGCATGGTGTATGTGGAGCTTGAGCAGGGATATGACTTCAATGAGGTGGCTAAGCAGATCAAAGCTGACCCATATTTCGTGAACGACGAGACACATATCCAGCAGGTGGATTCTGTGGATGCGTTGAACGACGTGGGACATGGCGTGAATCTCGTACGCAAAGGTGTGTCGGGAACCACCCACAACCAGTTGTTCGAGTTCAACATGAAAATCAACAACCCAGCACTCACCGCTCAAGTGCTCGTGAATGTGGCACGCGCATCGCTCAAGCAGCAGCCTGGTGCCTACACCATGATTGAGATTCCGGTGATTGACATGCTCGAAGGCGACAAGGAGACCCTCATCCGTCATCTCGTGTAAAAAGCCCATCCTTCCAAGACTACTAATAGAATAAAGACAACACTCATATCGCGAACCCAGGAAGTTTTTAGCTTCTTGGGTTCACTTTTGTTTTAAACAACCTCCTGTTTACATCCTATTTATTCACTTTTTATTCAAATATCCACCCTCTGTTCGCTACAAAATATTTGGATTTTAACACACTTATTTGTATCTTTGCTTTTTTATAGCTATACGATAAACAAACATGTAAAGAAATGACCGACGAAAATTTCGATATAAGAAAGGAGCAGCAATTCAGTAAGGAGAAAGACTTCGAGAATGCACTCCGTCCACTCCGATTCGATGACTTCTCCGGACAGACCAAGGTGGTGGAGAACCTCAGCGTGTTCGTGGAAGCAGCCAAATTCAGAGGGGAGCCACTCGATCACACCCTCCTGCACGGTCCTCCAGGACTGGGAAAAACCACGCTCTCCAACATCATTGCCAACGAACTGGGCGTGGGATTCAAAGTGACCAGCGGCCCGGTGCTCGACAAGCCGGGAGACCTCGCGGGTATTCTCACCTCACTCGAAGAGAACGACGTGCTCTTCATCGATGAGATTCACCGCCTCTCACCCGTGGTGGAGGAATACCTCTACAGCGCCATGGAGGACTACCGCATCGACATCATGATTGACAAAGGACCGTCGGCCAGGTCCATACAAATCGACCTCAACCCTTTCACCCTTGTAGGCGCGACTACGCGAAGCGGCCTGCTCACAGCTCCGCTCAGGGCAAGGTTCGGAATCAACATGCACCTGGAATACTATGATGCCAGCGTGCTCAAACGGATTATCCTACGCTCAGCAAAACTGCTGAACGTGCCTTGCGACGACAATGCCGCAGCAGAAATTGCAGGAAGGAGCCGCGGAACGCCACGTATTGCCAACGCACTGCTGAGGAGGGTGCGCGACTTTGCCCAGGTGAGGGGTAACGGATGCATCGACCTCGACATCGCACACCATGCACTCGAAGCACTCAACATCACGAAATACGGGCTCGACGAGATTGACAACAAAATCCTCACCACCATCATAGACAAGTTCAATGGTGGACCGGTCGGCATCGGAACCATCGCTACAGCCATCGGAGAGGATGCCGGAACCGTGGAGGAAGTTTACGAGCCATTCCTCATCAAGGAAGGATTCATCAAGCGGACTCCAAGAGGACGTGAAGCCACACCACTCGCCTACCGACACCTCGGTCGCACCATCCAAAACGGGAATGTGCTCATGAACGACTTATTCGCTTGATTTCCCCTGACACTATCAATTCTATTTGCATTAGATCGTTGTTTTCAAACACTCTTATTAACATTCAATGGCAAGCATAAAATCTCTGGCTAAAGATACAGCAATCTATGGTATGAGCAGTATTGTGGGACGTTTCCTCAACTACCTGCTCGTGCCTCTCTACACCAATAAAATCTCTGCAGAGAGCGGAGGCTATGGCGTGGTGACCAACCTCTACGCCTACACCGCACTGATTTTCGTGATTCTCACTTTCGGTATGGAGACTTCTTTCTTCCGGTTCGCCAACAAAGAAGGAGCCGACTATAGGAAAGTGTTCTCGACATCCCTGTTCGTGGTGGCGACGCTCAGCATCGTTTTCCTGGCTGGCGTGTTTGGCTTCATATCACCACTGAGCAACGTACTGGGATATGGCGACCACAAAGAATACATCATGATGATGGCCACAGTGATTGCCCTCGACTCCATCCAGGCTGTTCCGTTCGCTTTGCTGAGGTTCAAGAAGCGGCCTTACAAGTTCGCGGCACTCAAACTCCTGTTCATATTCCTCAACATCGGACTCAACCTCCTCTATTTCCTTGTGCTGGGAAAGACGCAACCGGTCTATATCTTCATGCTCAATCTGGTTTGCACATCCATCGTCACGTTCTTCTTCATCCCAGAGTTCAAAGAATTGAAATTCATATTCGACAAGCAACTGCTCAAGCAGATGTTGTCCTACTCATGGCCGATACTTGTGCTCGGCATAGCCGGAATCCTCAATCAGACGGCCGACAAGATTCTCTTCCCCCTCATCTACCCGGATGAGTCCACAGCTCAGCAGCAGCTCGGAATCTACGGAGCCTGCGTGAAACTGGCCATGATCATGACGCTCATCACACAAGCATTCCGATATGCCTACGAACCATTCGTCTTCGCGCAGAACCGGGAAAAAGACTCCAAACAGACCTATGCTCTGGCCATGAAGTACTTCATCATCGTCACCCTCCTCGCATTCCTCTGCGTGGTGGGATACATGGACATCCTCAAGCATTTCATCGGAGCAGGATACCGAGAGGGACTGCGGGTTGTGCCTATCGTCATGGCAGCAGAAATCATGATGGGAATTGCACTGAACCTCTCCATCTGGTATAAACTCACTGATAAAACCATCTGGGGAGCAATCGTGTCCATCATTGGTTGCGCCGCTCTTTTCGCCATCAACATCATCTTCGTTCCTCTATTTGGATATATGGCTGCGGCATGGGGTGGATTTGCAGCATACGCCATCACAATGATTCTCAGTTATTTCCTCGGGCAAAAATACTATCCAGTGAACTATCCGCTCAAGGAAATCGCACTCTACACCCTGCTCGCCATCATTCTCTTCGTCCTAATGACCTACATTCCGCAGAACTGGAACACCATCCTGCGCATTCTCTTCAACACCCTGATGATCGGCATCTTTGCTGCATGCTTCTTCATCAAGGATCTCTGGCCTGCGGTTAAAAACCGGCTGCACAGATAACACCTTTAAAGAATTGTTTTCAATTCTGATTGCAAAAGCCATCATCCATGAGCACCTACAACGATGAATATGAGAAATTGAGTCTTCTGGGCCAAGGTGCTTTCGCCAGCATCTGGAAAGTGAGACATCGGAGGTTGGGCTATGTCCGTGCGCTCAAAGAATTGAACATGGGCATTGAAAATGAAGACTCGCCAGCCTTCATTTCCTTTCTCAATGAATGCGGGCTTCTGATGAGAATCGGAAACGGAGCTCATCCGGGAATCGTGAGGGTGTATCAGCCCAGGCTCATCAGCAACAAGGCAACAGTGGAGATGGACTTTGTTGATGGTCTGACCATCAACGAGTATATCCGGGAAAAAATATTCGTAGGTTTTGATGAGGTCATGCGGTTCGTTCGTGAGGTGACCGATGCGCTCGCCTATTGCCATGTAGATGTTTACAAGGACATGATGAACCCGCTCGAAGACCAGCTGAAACGCAATCCTGACGATGCACGGCAGTTTATCATCAATCAGGACGACGAGCAAAGATTGATTCAGAAATACGGAGTCGTGCATAATGACCTTCATTCCAACAACATCATGAGGAGGAACCGTGACGGACGGTTTGTGCTTCTCGACTTCGGACTCGCCATTCAGAACGGAAACTCCGTGAAAAGCAGCTCAAGGATGGATGGAGCTGTGGAATACAAGGCTCCTGAAAAATGGGACAACGAGGAGTATATCACCACCATGTCAGACATCTACAGCCTCGGAATCCTCTTCTTTGAGATGCTGGCAGGAGCCGTGCCTTTCCCGTTCGGACAAAACCCTGCCACAGGGTTGGCAAACCTCGTCGGGATGATGAAGATGCACAAATATGCCGAAATCCCTGCTATCGAGCCGCTCAGAAAGAAGGCATTTGAACAGACTCATCCAGGACAGGCTTACGTGAAGGACTACCCCGACTGGCTTGAGCAAACAATAAGAAAATGTCTGGCAAAACGTCCTGAAGAGCGCTTCCATGACGCTAAGGAACTCCAGACCCACATCAACCAGTTCGACAATCAGCAGCAATCCCCAACGGCGCCACAACAGCAAATGCCCAAAGATGCATTGGAACAGCTGCTGAAAAGCTATATCTCACAAAAACCTGACATCAGCGCCAAGGAAATTCTTAACGCATTGCAGCCCATAGAGGAAAGACAAACAGACACACTGCATGCCGCACCGATAACAAAAGACACTGCCAAAGCAGAAAAAGCGTATCCCAACATCACGACATTTACAGTGGGAGATATATCCTTCAACATGGTCAGGGTGGATGGCGGTAAATACACTATGGGTGCCACGGGAGAGACAGGAATCGGTGCCGGTGACGAGGAAAAACCACCTCACGAGGTGTTTGTAAGAACCTTCCTCATCGGACAGACCCCAGTCACCCAGGAACTCTGGACTGCCGTGATGGGCAGCAACCCTTCAAAATACCAAGGGAAAGACCATCCAGTGGAAAGTGTGTCATGGAACGACTGCCAGGAGTTCGTCAAGCAGCTCAACCTGCTTACTGGGCAATCTTTCAGGTTGCCCAACGAAGAAGAATGGGAGTTTGCGGCTAGAGGAGGACTCCAGAGCCAGGGTTTCACTTTTGCTGGCAGCAACGACATCAGACAAGTGGCATGGTACGAAGCCAACAGTGGCATGACCCCACAGCCTGTAGCGACAAAAGCCCCTAACGAACTGGGACTATACGACATGAGCGGCAACATTTTTGAATGGTGCCACAACAACTTCTACCGCTACGATACCCCTTCAAACCCCACAACGGGCAAAACCCGCAGAGGAGGAGGATGGAACAGCAGCCCCAAAAACTGCAGAGTATCCTTCCGCTACGACAACGAACCGGACAAACGGAGCCAAATTATCGGAATGAGACTGGCAATTTGACGCAAATTTTCTATGTTCTCTTTAGGAGACACGCAAATACTGACACCCACCAAAAACTTCCACCCATGAGCATTTTCAAGAAAATATTCAGCCCTTATGCCGACGGCAAGAACGAGAATAGCGACAAGGCAGCCCCAGAGGAAAACGGAAAGTCGGAGATGCAAAAGAAATCATCAGCAAAAGCGCATATCGACCTTGAGGAGCGAATTCTCGAGGCGGTGGTGGAAGCGGTGAAACCTCTCAGGGGAATGAAAGGCGGAGGAAGCCTCCGAATCCACACCTGCGACCCTTACTTCAGCACCGTCATTTCCGACGATGAGTTTCCGAGCAACCTGGCACTCGCATTCGACAATGAGGGCATGGAGGAATTTGGAAGAATGAAGGTGGCGGTGAGCACCGCCATGCCTCAAAACAAATCAGAAATGATTGAGGCCATTGAAGGAAAACTCTTCATCGCCATAGGTAAGAAAGAGGGACCGAAGACGATGAGAATAAGCATATTAGCAGAAGAACCCAATGATGCGCTCGAAGACAGTCCCATCCTCCTCGACAGTGCCGCCAAGCATCTGTTCCACATCGGAAGAGGGAAGCATCCCATCAACACCATGAGGCGGGAAAACGACATCGCCGTGGCTGAGCAATACAACACCGTAAGCTCTGCCCATGCCGACATCAAATACAAGAACGGGCGGTTCTTCCTCCAGGCAAAACCAGGAGGATGCCGGGCTGAAGGCGGCAGCGCCACCTTCATCCTGCGCGACGGACAGCCCAAAGAACTGCTCGACACCTTCAGCATGACCCTCCTGCGACACAACGACATCATTGAATTGGGAAAAACCGTAAGGCTGAAAGTGGAATTCACCTAAGTAACGATTTAATATCGATAAAAAAACTACAATCATGAAACTGAAAGACCTATTTTTCCCCAGCGACAAAGACAACGGGTCGGCAAACATCACCCGGCAGGAAATGCTCGATGAGCTGTTCCACCATTTCCGGCAGCGATTCGACGAAGAGACCACTACCGAGAGCATGCTCTTCCCAACATCCTTCTATGTCTATATGAACGAAGAGGATTTCAACCTCAGATGCCAGTCGCTCGGAAATACCGTCACAGACGTGGTGAATCGAATCAACCGTTTTCTCAGAAGGAAAAAATTCAGATACTCCAACTATATTCCCCACTCCAAGTATTGGCTCTTCCAGTTCACCCCACTCTCTCCCGACACTTTCATCGAGGGAATGCCCGACGACGCATCGCAACTTCAGCCCAAACAACTCTACATCATTT
The DNA here is from genome assembly GCA_900314125.1 of uncultured Prevotellaceae bacterium. Taxonomy (GTDB): domain Bacteria; phylum Bacteroidota; class Bacteroidia; order Bacteroidales; family Bacteroidaceae; genus UBA3839. The sequence goes on from OMUD01000123.1 coordinate 15,703, forward strand.
CCACCATCTACCCACAGGAAAATACTCAAAACGGAGGGGAGAGGATGGTGGGAACGATGCATGTGAAGGACTCCTTCCTCATCCACAACCTTGCCATCAACTCCAGGGCGCTCATGGGAATGGACATCGTTGGGCGCTACCGTTTCAAAGTGCCTTTCGCCGACTTTTCCAACATCAGGAAAACACCAGTCAGCATGGCTCAGCAGACCACAAATTCCTCTTTGCCGGTAGCTTCACTCACCATCAGACAGCAGCAGTATCAGTTCGTACTCCACCCCATGAACCATCATGCGCAGGTGACTGAAATCGAAACGCCCATGCTTCAAGTGGGAGGAATGGGATGCACACCGGGAATTCGAAACGGCATACAATGTGTAGGTATCAACAGCCAGCAGGTGGAGGACCCACACCTGCAGATACGGAGAAATCCCGACGGCACTTTCTCCATCATCGCATACGCACAAGTCAGACTCAACGAGATACCACTTGCTCCTAACTTATGGGTGCCGCTTCCCAACTTCTCGGTCATTCTCATCAACGACGAAATACAGCTCAATTTCAGAATCGACAAACCCTGACGCATGAATCTCAAAAAACTCATCATCCCCACCCTGGTAGCCGTGCTCATGATCATCGGATTCGTGAGCATCAAAAACGCGCATCAAGACTATTTCAGACAAGTGGAGCAGGCATACTCTGACCACCAGGCACTCAATCTCAAGAAGGGAGTGAGGGCAGAAGAACTGAAGGCATTCATCATCAGGAAAGGATATGCTGAAAGTACAGAAGACGCAGCATTCATCGCCAGACACATCGCACAACGTCTCCATGAAGGAGAGCAGATGAAGAATCTCGGAGCGCTCAACACACCGGCATTCAGATGCAAGGCTGCTGAAGCGGAAATGCAGGGCGGAGATGAGTTGAGACGAAGAGTGGAAAACTCACGGGCTGCACTCGGATGGAACGAAACGGTTCAAAATTATTATGAAAAACAATCTGTGGCATCCACCAGCACTCAACAGGAGGGGGGAGCAACACTGACAGTGAGCGTGGTGGAGGAAGACACCACTCAGTATGGTTTCTTTACAAGAATATGGAACACACTCACCGGTCGCCACCGCAAACCCGTGCAGGGAACACTGGTCAGGCTGAAAGAGCATTACTATGAAGGAGAAAAAGACAGCGAGGGGCATCTCATCAACCCTCATGCTGCAGACACCGTCGTGGCCTACGCCATGACTGACCAAGAGGGAAAAGTGCAGTTCAACGTGATTGAAGGCCACTCCTACAGCGTGCTGCCCATCCGAAAAGACTTTGAATATGGTGCGTCACAAGGAACCACGGGTGGGAGCCTCAGCGGCGACAGAAAATTCCGATTCATACAGAAGCCACACACCATCACCCTTTTCGCGCCCATTACCTACCAGCACCTGAAAGCCGATGGAATGCTGACGGTGAGGACACCACAGGAATTCAACAACATGATGGTCACGGACATGCTCTTGTTCATCATCTGCTGGCTCGCTGCCTTCATCATCATGCATATCAGGAACAGACAGCCGGAATTATCGGCGGCACACATCATCGCATCCATCGCCATGATGCTCACAGCTCTCAGTCTCATGATGATGTTTTCCATCACCCATCCACTCACCGACACCGCCACAGGAAACGAAACGACATGGGGAATCTGCATGGGAGTGGTGGCTATGACCATCCTGACCAACGTCAACATCACCTGGTTGCACCGACTCACCGAACAGAACCTGTTCGGATGGATAGCACGCCCATTCACTCAGAAACTGAATGCGGCAAAGATTCAGGAGAAGGATGCCGGTCCCCTCAAAATCATCGGATATTATGTCCGACTCATCTTGGCTTTCATTTGCCTACCGCTCGAAGGCTTGGCCAGACTCGCCAGCTGGATTGCTGATAAAACGGGAACCAAAACTCCCGAAGGAGCCGGCTATGCATTTGTGGCAGTGATGCTCATGTTCCTACTCTACCTCTTCGGCACCGGGCCTGAAGGAAGCGACGCAAAGGTGAATCTCTGGGGATTCCAACCCAGCGAAATAACAAAGCTCCTCATCGTCTTTTTCATGGCTGCATTCTTTGCCAAAAACGCCAAACGCATCCAAACATTCTCACGGCAGCCCGGACGATTCATGCTGAAGATGCAGGTGAAGACTGTAGCGTCAGTGGCGGTATGTCTCCTGATTCTCATCCTCATGTATCTCAAACTCAGCGACCTGGGACCAGCCTTGGTGGTCATCACCACCTTTGTGCTCATGTATGCCGTGGCACGTAAGGACTTTGTTGAACTCACCATCGGCACCGCTTCGTTCATCATTCTCCTGTGGATAGGAAGCGTCATCAATCCCGGCTCCACCACCACTCCACTCCTCCTCGCCCTCCTTTGGTTTGTGGCTTGGATTGGAGGAGGGTGGCTCTGGAAACACCGCATATATGAAAGTGCCCTGTTCATGAACCTGCTCATCACGGCATTCGTCTTCGGTGGCACGATCCTTTCCCAACTGGGAATGGCAGAGGGAGAACGGCTGGACAACAGGAGTGCCATGGCATGGAATGGAGTGTGGGACAACAATGTGCCGGGAGGCGACCAGGTGGCACAAGGAATCTGGAGTCTCGCCGCGGGAGGGACAACAGGCCAGGGCATGGGTGAAGGCCACGCCAACCTGGTTCCTGCCTGCAACACCGACATGATATTCACCAGCATCGGAGAGACACTGGGATGGCTGGCGCTGGCGGTCATCGTCATCCTCTTCTTCATCATGCTCCACCATTCTCTCCTCATTGCCAGGAAAGCGGGAATGCCGTTTGCCTTCTTCCTCGTGTCAGGCATCGGAATCATCACGGCGGTGCAGTTCCTCGTCATCGTCACCGGCAGCACCGGCCTCATCCCGCTCACTGGAGTAACCCTCCCATTCCTGAGTTTCGGAAAGTCGGGAATCATCATGAATCTTGCTGCCACCGGCATCATCTGCTCCGTGGCGAGAATGAAAGCCACGAGAAACCAGATGGCAGACATCAGGCAATACGACGGAGTGCTTTCTGCCGCCTGTCTTGCTTTCATCATTGTGGCGGTGGTCATACTCGCCACCACATTCAACTGTCAGGTGGTAAACCGCGACAAATTCATCCTCAAACCGGCCTATACCGCCAATCTCAACGGGGTGAGAATACAAGAATACAACCCACGAATCGCACTGTTAGTCAACCAGTTGCCGATGGGTGACGTGTATGACCGGAACGGATTGCTCCTCGCCACTTCCGACCCTCAGAAAATCAGCAAACTGGAGAACAAATACTCCGATGCGGGAATCAGCAGGAAGGAACTCGCCAGCATCACCCAAAGAAGGCTCAGGAGATACTATCCGTTCGCCGACAGACTCTTCTTCTTTACCGGTGACTTCAACACCAGAGTGCTGTGGAACAACAACGACCTCAACCCATACGGCTACATGGCTGAGAACAAGCACCTCGCCACACTCAGGGGATTCGACAACACCGCTCGCGACGACAACGGGCACGCCATCCTGGACAGGGTGGAGAGCAGCACGGTGAAGGAAAGCCGCTTCCTCAAGCCATTGGGAAAAGAAGGAAGCGAGGACTTCGTACGACGTGACTACAGTGAGCTACTGCCCTTTTTGCTCAACGGAAACTTTGAAGAAGCAGCGCGCAACTGGAACCGCCATCAGGACATCACACTGTCGGTTGATGCCACCTTGCAGACTGCAATGCAGGAGAAAATGAGTGAAAACCAGTTTGTTGATTTCAAGCATTCGCTCAAACCAAAAATGAGGGCGTCAGTTGTGGTGGTGGACACCGACGACGGATCCGTGCTTTGCTCAGCCAACTATCCTCAGCCAAGTCAGGAAGAAATTCAGCGGCATGCCGACATCCCATATTATGAGCGGATTGAGGCAGACATGGCTGTGAAGGCGTATGCCGACCGCGACCTCGGACTCACCTACCAGACCAAGCCAGGCTCAACAGCGAAAATCATGTCGGCCATGGCAGGATTCATGAAATACGGAAAAGAAATCATCCACACCACCTACATACTCAAACAGGGAGAGCGGATTTCCCACGCCTACGCCGACACCATCTCTCTCCGTGAAGCCATCGTGAGGTCGTCGAACAGTTTCTTCGTCAATTTCGTGCACGACAAGCAGCTCTACAGCCAGCTCGACACCATTTATCAGCTCTTTGGAGTGAACCTGCAGATTGACTGGTTCAAAGGCTACGACAGACGGAACCGATCCATCACCCCTTACTTCTTTGATTTGGCTGACAACGACTCCATCCGTTCGCTCGAATTTTCGGAGGACATGGAATATCTGGCGAAGGCGGCGTATTCCAAATACGATGAGTATCAGGAGAAGAAGAAAGCCAACAAGAACTACGTGGAAAAAATGAGTGATCCAAAGCTTGGATGGACGACCTGCGGAAGTGCATGGGGACAGTATAACATCAAGGCTTCGCCCCTCAACATGGCACTCATGTCCGCCACCGTGGCGAACGATGGACTCTTCATCCCCGCCAAGTTCGTGATAAGCGAGCCATCGGCCAATGCCCCGAAAAGGTTGCTCAGCAGGGAGGTGGCAGGAGAGTTGAAAAACGCCATGGAAGCGGAGTCGGACAAGAACCTATTCAATATCAGGGGAATGGGCGGAAAAACAGGAACACCACAGCGAGTGTTCAACCACAAGCCAGTGAACGACGCATGGTACACCTTCTTCATCCCGAAACACGGAAAAACGGGTTATCTGGCCGTGGCACTCAGGATTGAGCGGAGCATGCTCAATTCCAAGTCTGCTGTGAAATACACCAAAGATGTGGTCCTGCCAATTCTGAAGCAAACGGGCTACATCCAATGACCGATTCGGAATAACCTCAAAGAACGACCCACATCCTTCGTCCGAAAATCCTAAAAAAGTGCTTTTTTAAGCACTTTTTTTTGATAATACAGCAAAAACATTTAACTTTGTTGGTTAATAGTGATAAAACGCATTTTTATCCCGAAAACTCAAAAAAACAAAATAGAACGACATGAAAAAAATGCTTCTCGCCGCTTTGATGCTGACTGCCACCATCGGAGCACAAGCCGATGAGGGAATGTGGATGATCTGCAATCTCTCGGCCAAGACTGATTCCGTGCTCAAAAGCATGGGACTTGAGCTCACTCACGACCAAATTTACAGCAAAGACCACCCTTCACTCAACGACGCCATCGTCCAGTTCGGAGGATTCTGTTCGGGTGTGGTAGTGAGCAACGATGGACTGGTCTTCACCAACCACCACTGTGGCTATGGTTCCATTCAGGACCACTCCACTCCGCAACACGACTACCTGAACGATGGATTCTTCGCCAAAAAGCTCAAAGACGAACTCCCTAACGAAGACCTATATGTCGATTTCCACATTGGAACCACCGACGTGACCGATCGGATTCTGAGCTATATCACTCCCGACATGGACATCCAACGCAAGAATGCTGTGATCGACTCTCTCACCACAGCCATCACTGATGCTGTGGACGACCCAGACAACGGTATTCATTCAGCTGTAGTGCCTTACTACAAGGGTAGCAAATACTATCTCAGCGTTTATCTCAAATACAGCGACGTGAGACTCGTGTTCGCCCCACCACAGTGCCTGGGCAAACATGGCGGTGACACAGACAACTGGATGTGGCCGAGGCAGACTTGCGACTTCTCTGTCTTCCGCATCTATGCTGGAAAGGACAACAAACCAGCGGAATACAGCAAGGACAACGTGCCGTTCCACCCGAAAAAATATGCTGTGGTCAGCACCCAGGGTTACAAACCGGGAGACTTCTGCATGACTTTCGGCTATCCAGGCTCTACAGAGAGATACCTCAGCAGCTACGGAATCACCCAGACTGTGAACTGCGAGAACATCCCGAGGATCGAAGCCAGGGAAATCAAGCAGGCTGTGATGAAGGATGCCATGAACTCCAGCCAGGCACTCCGAATCATGTACTCTTCCAAATATGCGCAAAGCTCCAACTACTGGAAGAACTCCATCGGCCAGAATAAGGCGCTCAAGGATCTCAACGTGGTGGAGGAAAAGCAGCAGCTTGAGAAGGAAATCATTGACTGGGTGAGCAAAGACCCTGCAAGGGTGGCAAAATATGGTGCAATGCTCGACTCTCTCAAGGTGAGCTATGAGAGGACAACGAAGCGCGATTACACCTACACCATGTGGGAAGAGTGCTTCTATTCTGGAAGCGACGTCATGCAGTTTGCACTCAAGCAGTTCCTCAGCATCATGCAGGAGAAGGACAACAACCTGCAGAAGCAGGTGGAGAAGGCATACAAGGACATTGACATCCCTACCGACAAGAAACTCTTCGTGGCGTCTCTCCAGTGCTACAAAGACCATGTTGACGCGAAATACCTGCCGGAATTCTATAAAAAAATCGACGAGAATTTCAACGGCGACATCAGCGCTTATGCCGACGACGTGTTCGCCAAATCGACCCTCTGCAAGCCTGAAGAAATGCGGAAGCAGAAGGAAATCCAGCCGCTCTTCCAAACCGATCCAATGATGCAGGCTGCCCTCCAGGCCATCATGCAGCTCTACACCATGATGGACAGAAACGAGATGAGAGACGAATATGAGCGACTGCTGGGCGACGCCCTCCGCGAGATGAATGCCGACAAGGAGTACTATCCGGATGCCAACTTCACCCTCCGCATGAGCTATGGAATCGTCAACGGATACACCACCAACGAGGGTGTGAAATACGGATGCTACACCCCTTCGCAGTCCATCATCGACAAGTTCGAGAAACAGGGCGACAACCCTGATTATGAACTCACCAAACCGGTGTATGAATGGCTGAAGAAGGGCAAGTATGGCAAACGCTACATCGACAAGCAGTCGAACGACATGCAGCTCTGCTTCCTCACCAACAACGACATCACCGGCGGTAACTCCGGTTCGGGTATGTTCGACGGAAAGGGACGCCTCATCGGCCTGGCGTTCGACGGCAACTGGGAAGCCATGTCGGGCGACATCCTCTTCGACGAGAAACTCCAACGCACCATCGGTGTTGACATCAGGTACGTGCTCTCCGTCATTGAGAAATACGGTAAGGGCAAACGACTCATCAAAGAGCTGACACTGGAATAGAATTAAGGAAACCTGAGACCCATCTATATGGGTTTCAGGTCTTTTTGCTTATTTTTTCCATCTCACCCTTCTCTCCTTCCGTCCCACACATTGAAATTGTGGACGGTTTCATATCCAAAGAGCCTGTGAAGGTTCATATCAACGATTAACTGACTAAATAGAACTATTATGAAAAGGAGCATGAACTCAAAGAAGGTTCTGGCGGCTCTCATCCTTATGGCTGGCTCGACCATGGCTTGGGCCAACGGAACAAAGACCGTCTTTCATCTGGATATCCAGAGAACTGCAGCGCAAACCACAGAGTCATCCTGTGCGGTCAACCCTAACGTGCTGGCCAACAAGCTGCATTGCAAAGTGAAACTGGAGGATGCACTGACCAAGAAAACCGTCAAGTGGCATTATGTCAATCCTTCTAATGGAAGATATTCCAACAGTTCCACCATCTCTCCTTACGGCAACTACTTCAATGCCAACGGAATGGCGGTTTCTGGAGCCAACAAGGCGAAGATTCTCCAATCTAAGTTCACTCTTACAGCCTTCTGCATCAACACCGAAGATGGAATGGTGGAAGAGGGAAAGACCTACAGTTGGAAGCAGGCTCTTATCAACACGGAAACCAACGACACGGTGGACTTCCATTTCACCATGACCATCGGAGCTGAACAAAGCATGACTTCCGACATTCCGACGGTGAACCACAGAAAAGACCGCATCGACGACTGGATGGCCGTTCCTTACCTGAAAGTGAACGACCAGCAGGCAGAAATCAACAACTGCGTGCAGGGAAATGTGGGCGATGACATCACCATCTCCCTCCAGCCGAAAAAAGAGGGTGACATCGTGAAGTTCAATGTGAAGGCACCTGACGGAAATACGCTGAAACCGACCAACAGTAAAGACTGCGTGATTCAGGACATCAGCATGTCGGATGCCGGAGCCTACGAGCTCCAGGTGAGATACACACCCCAAGGAGGATCACAGACAGTTCAGATCGTATATGTGTACTTAGATGTGCAGGAACACCAAGGCGAATACTACGATTGGAAACAGCATACTCCATATTGGAGCTACAATTTCAGGGATGAGAATCCCGACGGATTCCCAATGCCGACAAAGAGCCACAACTTCACTAAGAAAGGCGGAGGAAAAGCCAACTGCGTGGAAGGTGAGTGGTGGTCAGTGTTCTGGGGCGACAACCTCAACTCCGTGGTGGGAAACAACGACTACAACGCCATGACCAACATGGTGAAGAAATACGACACCGACTTCGCCTACATCAGGGACGTCATGGGATGGCCACCTGATATCAACGCGCGGATGGGATGGAAGTCGTTCGTCTATATCTTCGGTTCGGGACTCAGCAACGACAACGAGTCGCAGACCACCGAGGGTGGCTATCAAAGCTCCACCTATGTGGATGGACGTTCCTGGCCATGTGTATGGGCATCCTACTATCCAGTCAGCCGCTTCCGCGACGATGCCGACCGAAAATGGAACGATGGCGACTACCAGCGTGAGGCCATGATCCACGAGGGCATACACGCCACCTTCGCCGACATGGAGGGAGTCAAGCAGTCGGCTTGGTTCCACGAGGGAGGCAACGTGTGGCTGCAGATGGCCATGAACGCCAAGCGCGACAACGTGTACGGCGAACCGGGATGGCTCGGAGTAGGCAACCTCATCTGCCCGTTCATGCCGATTGAGTGCTACTCAGGGTGGCTTCAAGACGGGTCGTTTGGAGGGCCAAGCGCCGAAGGTGTCAATATGTACAACAGCCAGGGAAGACAAGTCTGCACATGGCGCAACCTCATCGGAGGAGTGCAGTACGGAGAAGTGTTTCCGCTCTTCCTCGGAGAGGCAGTGGGCGATGGAGCAGTGCCTTGGATTTGGAGATACTGCAAGACCCGGGTGCTCGAAGGCATCGCATTGGGCAACAAGGCTGAGAACGTCGAAGGTATTGGCGACGAGGCCATGCGGCTGTTGGTCATGCAATACCGCGCTCGTCTCGCCACCATGGATTTCGGACGCTTTACCAAGGGATGCCGGAACCTGCTTGACAGCCGTTTCGGCAGCACGGTCAAAGCAGAATTTGAGCCACACTGGATTGATGTTGAGCCGTTCCAGCTCACACCTTACCAGACTCTTGAACCAAACGATGAGGAAGGATGGATGGCTCCCGACACCATCACCAACCCAGGATGGAGCGGTGGAAACATCATTCCTATCCATGTGGCTGAAACGGGATGCGAGGTGTTCTTCCGTCCAGAGGACGACAACATGATGGCGCAACTCTGCTACAGGACGAAAAGCGGAGAAACCTATTACAGCCAGCCTGTCACCTGCGGAAAGATGAAACTCTCCTGGACCGACAGCAACAGCCCTGCCAACGGAGTGGTGTTCGCAGTGGTGGCCAACACTGATTACATCTACACCGGCGAGGAGCAACGCAAAAAGCACTGGGACTACAGGCTCAAGCTTGGCGAAGGCGCACTCGCTCCTGCATCTAAGGATATCAGATGGTACTTCTATGAGCGCACCCTCACCGACCCTGACTTCGCCACGGGAATTGAGCAGGTGCAAACCGACATGGAAGGAAACGGTCCAAAGGAACCGGTCATCAGGATTCTCTCCGGAGCGCTCCGTAGCGGAGGACAGATTGTACTTGACCTCAACGGCATAGAGCCAAAGAATGTGGTGGCACACCTTGTGGGCGTCAGCGGCGTGCTCATCGACGAGCAGCAGGTGAGCGACGCATCCACCATCCAGCTCCCTTCAAACCTGAGAAAAGGCATGTATATCCTCGCCTTGCGCCACAACGGAAAGACCGACTCCTTCAAAGTGTATGTGGAATAGCACCAGACAGATGTTTGCTATCTGCAAATTTCTAAAAACTGTCAACTGAAAAAGATAATAACATAAAATATGGGTAACAATCAAAAAGCGCTGAAGACGCAACTGATCTTCATGAACTTCCTGCAGTTCGCCGTGTGGGGAGCGTATCTCACTTGCATGGGAGCATACCTTGGACGGGTAGGCCTTGGCGACAATATCGGCACATTCTATGCCATGCAGGGCATCGTGTCCATTTTCATGCCGGCACTCATTGGAACCATTGCCGACCGATGGATTCCGGCACAGCGGATGCTCGGCATCTGCCATCTCATAGCCGGACTGGCCATGGTGGGATGCTTCATCTACGGCCAAAGTGCGGGCGAGAACGTGCAGTTCACACCGCTCATCGCCATGTTCACCGTCAGTATCGGATTCTACATGCCATCGCTCGCCCTGTCCTATTCTGTGGCATATACCGGACTTACCAATGCGGGGCTTGACACTGTGAAGGATTTCCCGCCAATCAGGGTATGGGGTACGGTAGGATTCATCGCCACCATGTGGTTTGTCGATATCATGGACTATGAGACCATGCCACATCAGTTCCTCACCAGCGGCGTGCTCAGTATCTGCCTCTTCTTCTACTCATTCTTCCTGCCGAAGTGCAGCATCAGCAAAAGCAAGGAGAAAAAAGGTATTATCGATGCCTTGGGGCTCAGGGCCTTCTCGCTATTCAAACAGCGCAACATGGCCATTTTCTTCCTCTTCTCCATGATGCTCGGCGTCTGTCTGCAGATCACCAACGGTTTTGCGGTGCCGTTCATCAAGAGCTTTGATGGAAACCCTGAATATGCCGGAGCGGTGGCGCTGCAATACCCAGTCATCCTGTCGTCGCTCTCGCAGGCCAGCGAGACACTCTGTATCTTGCTCATCCCGTTCTTTATGAAGCGGTTCGGCATCAAGACGGTCATGCTCATCGCATTCTTGGCGTGGGTGCTCAGGTTCGCTTTGCTTGGATTCGGCAATCCTGGTCCTGAAATGTTGAGCTGGGGATTCCTCTCATGGGTGCTGTCCATGATTGTGTATGGTGTGGCGTTCGACTTCTTCAACATCTCCGGCTCTCTTTACGTTGACCGTTGCACTTCAGCCTCCATCAGGTCTTCGGCACAGGGAGTGTTCTTGCTCATGACCAACGGATTCGGAGCCACTGTAGGTTCTTTCGCTGCGCAGACGGTAATCAAGGCAAACACCTTAGATGGCGTGGTGGATTGGACGAAATGCTGGTATATCTTTGCTGGCTATGCGCTTTTCGTGGGAGTGCTCTTCGCCCTCCTCTTCCAAGAGCAGAAAAGCCGCAAAGAGAAACGCCTTGACAAGAAATTCGGCTATGAAGACTGATTCACAGCCACCTAAGACAGTACTCACAAACTTCTATCTGACAAAACGATAATATTGAACATCAAACCCTACATACTGATTCTCTCGACTGTGCTTATGCTTTTGTCGGCTTGCGACACCAAAAACAATAAGGGCAGTCAAGAGAATCATTTGTCTGATAAAAAGCTTTCCATGCCGGCGAAAAAGGAAATGAGAGGCCGCGTCGGAATGAAGGCGACGGACAGGATGCTCACTTTCATCCAAGCCGACAGCGACTCCATCAGCATTGAGATTGACAATGGACGGATTTTCGGTGAGTTGGAGCAAGGAATGCCAGTGGATGTCGCATTCATCGACATCGATGGGCACCATGTCGCTTCCACCATCGTCAGTCTTCCTTCAATCGCCCACCAGTGGACTTGCCGCGACGACAGCACTGGGCAGACACACACAATCGACCTCTCCGCATACGACACTGAGGCAAAGATGGTTGAAGATACTGAAGAAAATACCTGGATGCTTCACGACGGAATGATCATCATCAACTCCGACACTCAGACAAACGGAAAAAACAGCCATGACACGCTTGCCATCCTGCAACTGACTGGCGACACGCTCATTGTCAGGGAAAATGGTGCCAAAAGACTATATACCAAATGAGAAAAAACTTCAATTGATTCACAGACAAAAATTTAATAAAAAATAACGACAACAGCATGAAGAGAATTATTATTTCTATTGTCGCCATTCTGCTCTGTTCAGCAGTTGTGGAGGCAAAAAAACCTAAAAGCACGCCAAAAACCGACCGAGAGGTGTGGGTGGACATCATGTACCAGATGGCCGAACCAGTGCTGAAAAACATGGCTGAGGGAAAACTCCAGCAGAACATGACGGTGGAAAACGGAGGACTTGAACTCTCACCTACTTGGGACAACCGCGACAAGAAAGTGAGCTACATGGAAGCCTTCGCAAGACTCATGGCAGGACTGGCTCCTTGGCTCTCACTGCCCGACGATAACACCGATGAGGGTCTGAAACGGAAGCAACTCAGGGAGTGGGCGCTGAAGGCATACGCCAATGCGGTTGACCCACAAAGTCCTGACTATCTTGGATGGAAATCAGGAGGACAGACACTCGTCGATGCTGCCTACCTCGTGGAAAGCCTTTACAGGGGATATGATGCCCTGTGGGTGCCGCTCGACTCAGTAACCAAACAGCGCTACATCAAGGAAATACAGGGACTGCGCCGCTACGATCCTCCTTACACCAACTGGGTGCTCTTCGTGGGCATGGAGGAGGCATTCCTCATGTATGTTGGTGCCAGCTACGATGCCTACCGCATCAAGATGGCCGTGAGCAAAGCGGAGGAATGGTATATTGGCGACGGACTCTACAGCGACGGTCCTTCCTTTGCCTTCGACTATTACAACGCTTTCGTCATCCAGCCGATGTACACCGAAATTCTGGAGATGGTGGCTGCGAAAAAGCCAAACGACACCTATCTCGTGAGAAGCCACGGCGACAAGGACAACAAACGCAATGGAGCCAAAAACCGAGTGAACGAGGTGAGAAAGCGCATGCAGAAATATGCGGTCATCCTCGAGCGCTTCATATCGCCAGAAGGTACATTCCCTGTGGTTGGAAGAAGCATCCCATACCGCATGGCTGTGTTCCAGCCGCTCGCACAGCTGGCTTGGAGAAAGCAACTTCCGAAGGAACTGAGCAACGGACAGGTGAGGGCCGGCATCACGGCGGTGGCGAAAAACATGTTTGAGAAAGCCAACAACTTCAACAAGCAAGGCTTCCTCACCATCGGTTTCGTGGGCAACCACCCGAACGTGGCCGACTGGTACACCAACAATGGATCGCTCTACATGACCTCACTCGCATTCCTTCCACTCGGACTTCCTGCCGACGACCCATTCTGGACTGACCCAGCAGAGAAATGGACATCCAAGAAGGCATGGGACGGCGATGACTTCCCGAAAGACCACAAATGGGATATCAACCGGCAGATTCTCTACTGGGAATAAAAAAGACACTTCAGAAATCTATTCATTAACCTGGGACTTACTCCATGTGGGTCCGATACAAATTTACAGAACAAACCTACAATGCAAAAAATCATTATCCTGGACTTCGGTTCACAGACCACGCAGCTCATCGGACGAAGGGTCCGCGAGTTGGACACCTTCTGCGAAATCCTGCCATACAACAAATTTCCGCACAACGACCCAGAGGTCATTGGAGTCATACTCTCTGGAAGTCCGTTTTCAGTTTACGACAAGGAGGCTTTCAAAGTTGACCTCTCCGAGATTCGCGGACGCTACCCAATCCTCGGCATCTGCTATGGAGCGCAATTCATGAGCTACACCTACGGAGGAAAAGTGGAACCGGCGGGGACCAGGGAATACGGCCGTGCCAACCTGCAGTGGATGGAGAAGGACAACCCGCTTTTCAAGGGATTCGACGACAACTCACAGGTGTGGATGAGCCATGGCGACACTATCACCGCCATTCCGCAGGGATTTAAGAAAATCGCATCCACAGAGAAGGTGAACTTCGCCGCCTATCAAGCTGATGGCGAACCACTCTGGGGCGTACAGTTCCATCCGGAGGTGTTCCACTCCACTCAGGGCAGCCTCCTGCTCAAGAACTTCGTCGTAGATATCTGCGGAAGCCGTCAGGACTGGAGTGCGGCTTCGTTCGTCGATACCACGGTTGCGGAGCTCAAACAGCAGCTTGGCGACGACCGCGTCATCCTCGGACTTTCAGGAGGAGTGGATTCGTCGGTGGCAGCTGTGCTGCTCAACCGCGCCATCGGTAAAAACCTCACCTGCATATTCGTAGATCACGGCATGTTGCGCAAGAATGAGTTCAAGAATGTGCTTCACGACTATGAGTGCCTCGGACTCAATGTCATCGGAGTGGACGCCTCGGAAAAGTTCTTCAAGGAACTGGAGGGAGTGACGGAACCGGAACGCAAACGCAAAATCATCGGTGCGGGATTCATCGATGTCTTCAACGAGGAGGCACAGAAAATCACCGATGCCAAATGGCTCGCACAAGGCACTATCTATCCAGACCGCATTGAGAGTCTCAACATCACGGGAAAGGTCATCAAGAGCCATCACAACGTGGGTGGACTGCCAGAAAAGATGCACCTCCAGTTATGCGAACCGCTGAAATGGCTCTTCAAGGACGAAGTGAGACGGGTGGGACGCCAGCTGGGCATGCCTGAGCACCTCATCACCCGACACCCGTTCCCGGGACCGGGACTGGCGGTCCGCATTCTCGGCGACATCACTCCAGAGAAGGTACGTGTGCTTCAGGATGCCGACGACATCTTCATCCAGGGACTGCGCGATTATAAGGTGAACATGCCGGCAGAACAGGCTAAGAAGGTGCTGGCGGCCGGATCACCGCTCGAATACACCGATAACGGCGAGGTGGCGGTGTCGCTCTACGACCAGATCTGGCAGGCGGGTGTCATTCTGCTCCCTGTCAAGTCGGTGGGTGTGATGGGCGATGAACGTACCTACGAGAGAGCCGTGGCACTCAGGGCGGTCACGTCCACGGATGCCATGACGGCAGACTGGGCTCACCTCCCTTACGATTTCATGGCCAAGGTGAGCAACGACATCATCAACCACGTCAAAGGAGTGAACCGCGTGTGCTACGACATCTCGTCGAAGCCACCAGCCACTATCGAGTGGGAATAAAAAAACGTTATGGCAGTAAGTCGGGACATCATTCCCGGCTTATTGCACTTTTATTGCTGTAGAATATGAAACTTTCACCATATATAACCGAACTCTTGAGAGAGAAGTCGGGTAATGAAATCCGGCTCTCTGGCCATTGTGAACGCCTGGCACTCGATGTGGAGGCTGCCACAGGCGAGCACATTGGAGTCAACACCATGAAGCGGTTGCTGGGGTTCATTGCCGACGAGCGTGTCCCACGCACAACAACTCTTGATATCATTGCCCGTTATCTTGGATACGACAACTGGGATGCTCTGCGGCTGATTGATGAGAACTGCAGCAATTCTGCGTTTGACGACCGCGATGAATATTTGGCTTGCTATATGGAAATCGGTCAGCAAGTGGCCATCTCCTATCCACCCAATCGGAAGCTGACCATCGAAAATCTGGGTGACAACCATTTCCGTGTGACTGATAGTGAGAACAGCAAGTTGCTGAAAGGCGACCTGCTGACACTGACGCATATCGTCCGCAACTACCCCCTGCTGGTAGCCGAAGTTATCAGAAACGGCGAGAATCTGGGAGCATTCACTGCGGGAAAAGCACAGGGCATTGACTTTGAACTCCTATGAACTTTTTTCATCGAGTAACAAAAAGCCTAAAAAACAAAGTCAGAAAAAAACTATGGACAGCACATCTTCGTTTTCAAAAGTAAGGCAGCCCTTCCCCGACGCAGAACTGCTGAAGGTCGGTGGCAGCACATGTGAGTGCTACCGAGTGAGGCTTTACGGTAAGCTGCACTTCTTGAAACGATTGAAGCCCGAACTGCGGACAAATCCACAATACGTGGCTGCCATGGAAAAAGAGTTCCTCATGGGCTACCAGCTCGACCATCCTCATTTGGTCCGTTATGCCGCCAGAACCGATGACGGCATCCTGATGGACTATGTGGATGGTGAGACGCTCAACCTCTTTATTGAGCATCATCCCGACTATTTTCAAAAACATGAAAACGCAGACCGATTCCTACACCAGTTGCTCAGCGTCGTCGACTATCTACACAGCCATCAGATTGTCCACCTCGACCTCAAGCCCGGAAACATCCTCATCACCCGCATTGGACATGATGTGAAACTCACCGACCTGGGCTACAGCTATGCCGACTGCTACACCGACACAACGGGACGTACTGATAAATATGCCGCACCTGAGCAACTACGTGGAGAACCTGTCGATGCCCGTACCGACATCTATGCCATCGGACGTATTCTCCAAACGCTGCCTTGTGCTCCTAAATATGATCATATCTCTCATAGGTGTACGGCTGCAGATCCATCCAAACGTTTCCAAAGTGTGGCGGAAATGGAGGCTGCCATCAGCCGAAAACGCCCTCACTGGTTGACGGTTGTCTTGTCAACAGCTGCGTTGTTGGCTGTCCTTCTCTTTCTCTGGAATCCGTTCCGCCATGCTGAAACACCATCCGCACAGGTGCCTGCCGCCAATGACTCCTTGCTTGTATCACAAGAGCAGATGCCTCAGCCGTCAATATCCCCGTCAGAACAGCAACCGGCACCCACTGTGACAGATCTGGTTGCAAACCAACAAAACATCCCCAAAGGTGAGCTTACGAAGACAGTGAATATGGAAGAGTCCAGTTCTTCTGCAAAATCTTATGGTCAGACAGCCCCTTCCTCACCTGCCCAATCTATAACGCCAACAGTCCAAGCAACACCGTCTCAATCTCATAGCCAGGCAACACCATCCACACCAGCTCAATCGGAGTCCTCCGTGGCCGGTACTCAATCACATAAAGCGGAATCTTCAGCTGCCGATTTAGCGAGTCTGCATCGCCTGCTTGACAATGCCATAAGACCCATATTCGAAGAGTACCTCGGAGCCTATAAGAATAGGGACTATCATCATCTGGACAAAGAAGAACTAAAAGAATATACAGAAAAACATTCAGCTTATCAACGGGCCTGCTTGAATAAGTTTAATGAGTTATGGAAAACCTATCAGCATCAGTATGACAAGGAATTGTTTTATGCTGAAGGCTGGAAAACACACGACTCTTATGACTCACTAACGTTCCTTCCCTCAAGATTATCCCATAAATAAGAAAAAGTGGACGGAATGGATGAT
>OMUD01000162.1 GCA_900314125.1 uncultured Prevotellaceae bacterium
TTTGTTGTAACTTTGCATAAAAATTGGTTGATGCAGTTCTTCACGACGGTGGACATACCAGAAAGCGACATACGGATACGGCACCAAGAGGGTGTCGTACTGCTTGGATCATGCTTTGCCGACCACATCGGTCTGTGCCTGGAGCAAGCCAAATTCAGTGTGCTCAGGAATCCGTTTGGAACACTCTATAACCCCTACTCCATCGCTTGGCATATTGAGCGGTGCTTGAACGGACCGGAATTCACCAATCAATCTGAGGAAATCTTCCAGAACAAAGATGGAAGATGGCATAGCTGGATGCACCATTCCACTTTTTCAGAATGTGAAGCCGCCCACATCGTCAGCAATATGAACAAGGCGAAAAACCTATGTGCCGAGGCTTTACGAAACGCAGGGACGCTCATCGTCACTTTCGGAACCGCAATCATCTATGAACTCAACAAAACCGGGCAAATTGTGGCGAACTGCCACCAGCAGAGCGACAGTATGTTCACACGGCGACGTCTCAGCGTGGATGAAATCACAGATCGATGGAGCAGCGTCATCACACTCCTGAAAGATGTGAATCCTGATCTACAAATCCTCTTCACCGTCAGCCCCATCAGGCACAAACGCGACGGATTCCATGTCAACCAGCTGAGCAAAGCCACATTGCTTCTGGCGATAGATCAAATCGTGAGGCAAAACGCCGAACAGCAAGAAAATGAAGACGCACCATATCACGCCACCTATTTTCCTGCCTACGAGATCATGATGGACGAACTGCGAGACTACCGGTTCTATGCATCCGACATGATTCACCCATCGGAAACCGCCGTCAGCCACATCTGGCAACGATTCACCGACACATTCATGGATGAGCAGACAAAGGACATCATCAGCCAATGCGGGAAAATCAGTAGGGCTGTGGCACACAGACCATTCAATCCAGAGGACCAGGCATACAAAGTTTTCCTCCGCCAAACGCTCGAGCAAATCAAAAATCTGACACAACAACATCCATACATCAGTATGGAGAAAGAAATAGCACTATGCAATACACAATTGGAGAAATAGCCGGCATCATCAACGCCGAGCTTGTAACATTCGACGGTAACGAAAATCAGAAAGAAAGAAAAATCAACTGGCTGCTCACCGACAGCCGGTCATTGTGCTTCCCAGAAGAAACACTCTTCTTCGCCCTCAAATCACAGCGCAACGACGGTCACAGATACATTGAGGAACTTTACCATAGAGGAGTGTGCAACTTCGTGGTGGAACAGACGGAAGGACTGGAACACCTCAAGCATGCTTGCCTGCTCAAAGTCAGCAACACGCTTGATGCGCTGCAAAACCTGGCCAGCTACCACAGGAATCAATTCAACATACCGGTCATCGCCATCACCGGGTCGAACGGAAAGACCACGGTCAAAGAGTGGCTTTACCAAGTGCTCTCACCCGACCACAACGTGTGCCGCTCACCGAGAAGCTACAACTCACAGGTGGGAGTGCCGCTGTCGCTGTGGCTGATCAACCGGCACACCGACATCGCCGTGATCGAGACCGGCATATCCAAGCCGGGAGAAATGGAAAGGCTCAACAAAATCGTCAAGCCTACCATCGGAGTCATCACCAACGTGGGGCAGGCGCACCAAGAGAATTTCCTGTCGCTGCAAATCAAATGCACCGAGAAAATGATGATTTTCAAAGGATGCCAGACTGCTGTCCTCAACCTTCACAACAGCACCATATCCCAATGTGCGTCAACACTCCCTGAGAATGTCAGAAGAATGGCATGGAACACCGCATCGGGAGCTGGAATCAACGACACAGACGTCATCATCAGGGAAGTGGTGAAAGAAGGAAACAAGGCGACCGTGAAATTTGAATACCAGAACGAACTGGGACAATACACCATTCCGTTCATCGACGACGCCGCCATCGAAAACTCCATCACCTGTTTCACCACTTGCCTCAGCATCGGTATGCAGACCGATGTCATAGCGAAAAGGATGGAGAAACTGGAACCGGTGGCCATGCGACTCGAAGTCAAGGACGGAATCAACGGATGCACCATCATCAACGACACCTACAACTCCGACATCCATTCCCTCAACATCGCGCTTGACTTCATGTCCCGCCGCCCCGACACAAAAGAACAGAAACGGACGCTCATCCTCAGCGACATCCTGCAAAGCGGAGAGTCGGCACGGTCGCTCTACAGCCGGGTGGCACAGATGGCACAAAACAAGGGAATCGAGAAAATCATCGGTGTGGGAGAGAAAATATCGGAGTGCGCCGACTATTTCAACATTGAGGATAAGCATTTCTTCAGAACCACCGACGACCTCATCGCCAGCGACGTGTTCAAAAACCTGCACAACGAGTTCATCCTCATCAAAGGAGCAAGACAGTTCAGATTCGACAAACTCAGCGACAGGCTCACCCTTAAAGTTCATCAGACCATCCTTGAGATTAACCTCAATGCACTGGTCGATAACCTCAACTACTACAGGCAGTTCAAGAAGCCGGAAACAAAAATGGTGTGCATGGTCAAAGCCTCGGCATACGGAATCGGGTCCGTGGA
Source organism: uncultured Prevotellaceae bacterium (assembly GCA_900314125.1). Classification (GTDB taxonomy): domain Bacteria; phylum Bacteroidota; class Bacteroidia; order Bacteroidales; family Bacteroidaceae; genus UBA3839. The sequence goes on from OMUD01000162.1 coordinate 2,567, forward strand.
AGCATCGAAAACACTGCAGGACCACGGAGTCGATTATCTCGCTGTGGCAGTGGCGGACGAGGGAGCTGAACTCAGGAATGCGGGAATCACTGCCAACATCATGGTCATGAACCCAGAGATGACGTCCTTCAAGATGCTCTTCGACTACAGGCTCGAACCAGAGGTCTTCAACTTCGACATTCTCGAGGCACTCATCAGGGCGGCAGAGAAAGAGGGCATCACCAACTTCCCTATACACATCAAAATCGACACGGGAATGCACCGCTTGGGATTCAACGCGCAGACCGACATGGAGCGGCTGATCGACAGGCTAAAAAGACAAAGCGCTCTCGTGCCTTGCTCTGTCTTCTCGCACTTCGTGGGAAGCGACTCCGACGGATTCGACGATTTCTCCAAACTCCAGTTCAAACGTTATGAGGAGGCGGCGGAAAAGCTGCAACAGGCCTACGGACATAAAATCATCAGGCATATCTGCAACTCTGCGGGCATCGAACACTTCCCGCAGTATCACCTCGACATGGTCAGACTCGGACTTGGACTCTATGGCATCAACCCAAGAAACAACGAAATCATCCATAATGTCTGCACACTGAAAACCACCATCCTGCAAATCCGCGACGTGCCTGCCGGCGACTCCATCGGATACAGCAGGAAGACGTTCGTCAACCGGCCGAGCAGGGTCGCAGCCATTCCTATCGGATATGCCGACGGCCTCAACCGAAAACTGGGCAACAGAAACTGCTACTGCCTGGTGAACGGCAAGAAAGCACCTTACCTGGGCAACATCTGTATGGATGTGTGCATGATCGACGTCACCGACATCGACTGCAAGGAGGGTGACCATGCTGTGATTTTCGGCGACGACCTCCCTGTCACAGTGCTCAGCGACGTGCTCGACACCATCCCTTACGAAGTGCTCACGGGAATATCAACCAGGGTGCAGCGCATCTATATTCAAGAATAACCCCCTTAGCAAAGCGTATGAGCGACGGAAATTTCAACAGGGC
>OMUD01000229.1 GCA_900314125.1 uncultured Prevotellaceae bacterium
GGGGCAATTGACAAAAAACAAGTTGGAATGATTCATTCCAACTTGTTTCATCTTAATGATCAATTTTGATTTATTTCAGGAGGTTCTTGTCGAAGAAGTTCTCGATTCGAGTGAAGAGGTGCATTCTTGTGTTTCCTCCATAGATGCCGTGGTTGCGGTTGGTATAGAACTGCATTTCGAACTGTGTGTTGTTCTGCACCAGTTTCTCACAGAGCTCTGCCGCATTTTGGAAATGCACGTTGTCGTCGGCCAATCCATGGCAGATGAGGAGCTTTCCTGAGAGTTTCTGGTAGCGGTGCATCGGAGATATGTCATAACCCTGCGGGTTTTCTTGAGGAGTTCGCATATATCTCTCTGTATATGCGCTGTCGTAGTATCTCCAGTCGGTCACAGGCGCCACGGCCACTCCGCAGTTGAACACCTTCCTTCCCTCACACATTGACATGATGGTGTTGAATCCTCCGAAACTCCATCCCCAGATGGCGATTCGTTCCTTATCCACATAGGGCAGCGAGCCGAGATAGATGGCAGTTTCCACCTGGTCTTTCGACTCCTTGTCGCCCATGGTCATATAGGTGCACTGTTGGAAATCCCGTCCGCGTCCTCCGGTTCCACGTCCATCCACGCATGCCACGATATAGCCTTTCTGTGCCAATCGGTGTTCCCATATCAGTCCTCCCGCATTTCCGTTCGCCCATGAGTTGTGCACCTGCTGGTCGCCCGGTCCGCTATACTGGTACATGATGACCGGATACTGCTTCGACGCATCAAAATCCGCCGGTTTCACCATCCATCCATTGAGTTCCACTCCTTCAGAAGTCTTGAACGAAAAGATTTCCGGTTTTCCGATGTTGAGCTTTTGATATGCCTGTTTCAGTTTTTCGTTGTCTTCCAGCACTCTCACCACGTTTCCTTTAGCGTCGCGGAGCGTGGTGACATAAGGTGTGTTGATATCAGAGAACACATTGATGAAGTACTTGCATCCTTCCGAAAACTCCGCACTGTTCACACCTTTCTGAGTGGTGAGGCGTTTTACATTTCCTTTGACGTCCACACAGCACACATACTGCTCAAGGGGGCTTCCCTCATTGCAGGAATAATAGAAGGTCTTACCTTTTTCATCTGTTCCGTAGAAGTCGTTGACGGCAAAACTGCCTTTTGTGAGTTGGCGGTCGAGGGTTCCGTCCTGATTATAGAGATAGAGGTGGCGGTATCCGTCACGCTCCGACATCACAACAAACTTACCTTTAGAGAAATCGAGATTATTGTAGAACGCCGTCTCAATATATTTATCCGCTCTCTCGCTCATGAGGAGTTCAGCCTTTCCATCACGAGGGTTTGCCATGTAGATATCACATCTGTCCTGATGGCGGTTGAGCGTGACGACGGCGATTTTCTCTGGGTCAGCGGTGGTGAGGATTCGAGGGATATAGCCATCGGCATCAAGCGGCACGTTCAGCGTCTGAACCTCTCGTGTTTCGAGGTTGTAGCTGAGTGCGGTGACTTTAGCGTTGTCTTCCCCCGCCTTTGGATATTTGAAAGCATAATTGCTTGGATAGAGCTTGTTTTCAGTCATCTGTGGTGCCGCTCCCATGAAATACTGGAATTCAAAGGTCTTCACGTCGGTCTCATCCGTCCTCACCCATGCCAGCATTTTGGAGTCAGCCGAGAAAGCATACGCCGTGTTGTACTCAAACTCCTCCTCATACACCCAGTCGGGCTTTCCATTGATAATGTGGTTGAACTGGCCGTCGGTGGTCACCTGCGTTTCCTTCCATCCATTTTCCAGGTCCACATAGAAAAGGTTGTTTTGCCTGACGAATGCCACTTTCTTGCTGTCAGGTGAAAAATGGGGCACTTCCTGGTCACCGTTTTTCGAGAGGCTTCTCACCGTTTTTCCGTTCGTGTCGTAAACAAACCAGTTCGCTGTTGACGAGCGGCGATAGATAGCCTTATGGTTGGTTTCCAATAAGATATACCTTCCGTCCGGAGAGATTTTGTAATCAGAGAAGTTCTGCAGTCTCTCTCCCTGCGTGTCGTTGGCGTCAAAAAGGGTTGCCACGGTCTCTCCAGTCTTGAAAGAGCATTTCAGGATACCTTTTCCCGTGTCGGAGATGCGTGAGTAATGTTCGCCATCGGCCATGGAGTTCAATCCGCCGATGCGGTTGGGATAATAGCGGTAGAAGACCACATCAGCCAATGAAATCTGCTGTGCTCCGGCAAGAGTGAAAGATGCCAAAAGCAGAAAAAGTGAAATGATTTTTTTCATATTGAGTCAGTAGTTTGTTTTATATGGGAGCTATGGGAATGATGGGAGTTATGGGAATGATGGGAGTTATGGGAATGATGGGAGTTATGGGAATGATGAGCCATCCGGATGTTGGGGCAGCAACCCTGTTGCTGCATGGATGACAGCTTTTTGCCATGCGGACGGCTGGGACCATGCGGACGGCTGGGGCCATGCGGACGGCTGGGGCCATGCGGACGGCTGGGGCCATGCGGATGGTGGGGCCATGCGGATGGTGGGCTGGGGTTTCGGGCATACATAAAGTAAGTCCCTACAAGCGGGTGGCAATGCACTTGAGGCTGGTCCAGTGGCACGAGGCAAGGTGAGCCTGCTTATTTTTGTTTCCAGAGCCTTCCCTGCTGGGCGTTGAGTTCGTCCATCCTGCGGTTCACCCGTTCAGTGAACTGATAGTTTTTGAGTCCCCATCCTGGCACCGCAAGAAGTTGTGCCGGTGACTGGGAAACAAAGCGCTCGAACACGATGTCGGGCCTGGAACACTCCACAAATCGAATGACCTCGTCGATATACTCATCGACAGTGAAACGGTGGAATCGCTCGGGATGCAATTGGTACTCCTCCGCCATTGGAGTGTTCTTGATGATTTGGAGCTGATGGATTTTCATTGTCGTGACAGGCAATTGTGACATCCGTCCAGCCTCCTTCTCCACATAGCCCTCAATTTGGTGGGTTCCCGGCAGTCCCAGAATCAGGTGTGCTCCGGTAGCAATGCCCCTTTCCGCCGTCTTGGCAATCGCCTGTGCGGCACATAGGAAGTCATGGCCCCTGTTGATGTGCCTGAGCACCTCATCATCCGTTGACTCCACTCCGTATTCCACAATCAGCAGGCATCTGCTGTTGAGTTCCTCCAAATAGTCGAGCAAAGGCTCCGGCATGCAGTCAGGACGGGTGGCAATGACGAGTCCCACCACTCCATCCACCTTCAACGCCTCCTCATATTTGGCTTTGAGCACCTCCAACTCCGCATAGGTGTTGGTGTAGGCCTGGAAATAGGCCAGGTACTTCATTTCCGGATATTTCCTGGCAAAGAATCCCTTTCCCTTTTCCAGTTGCTCCGTCACGGAAAGTCCGTTGTCGCAAAAGGCAGGGTTGAATGTCTGGTTGTTGCAGTAGGTGCATCCCCCCTTCCCCACCGTTCCATCGCGGTTTGGGCAGGTGAATCCGGCATTGAGCGTGATTTTCTGCACCTTGCATCCCGCCCTCTCCGTGATCCAAGTTCCGAAGGGATTGTATCGTTTATGGTCGTCAGGCAGCATCAGCGACCAGCGTCTTTTCCTTGTTGTTTTTCCGTTTCCATTCCATGAAAGCCGCCAGCGCAACACCCAGCAGAAGGAGTGCGAGACAAACGTATGCCACCTTCTCTGTCTTGTGAACCGTAGGTGGGTCGAATGTCATGGTAACCTTATGCTTTCCAGCAGGCACCTTGATGGCACGGAGCACATAGTTTGCCCTTGCCACCTCCACCGGCTGTCCATCGATGGTTGCCTCCCATCCAGGATAGTAGATTTCGGAGAACACCGCCACTCCGCCTTTCTTCGACACCGCCTCATACTCAGCTGTGGTTGAGGTTTGTGCGGTGAGTTTCACATAGTCAGCAGAGTCCGCAGGCTCGCATTTGTCGCCAACAACCTGCGCAAACTGCTTGTCGATGACGGCATTGTGTCTTGGTGAAACCTGATGCAGGGCATCGAGTTCTTGGTTGGCGTTGTCCACCACCTTGATGTTGTCAACAAACCATGCGTTGCCATAGGCCAAGGTGTTTTCGAGTGGAATCTGTCGCTGGTCATCTCCATATATGAACCACCTGGTGTTGAGCATGTTGAGCACAGGGCAAACTGTGTCGCCGTCCACTGAGGAAAGATCATAGGCAGGGAACATCTGTCCGCCCGCCTGCTGAATGGCAGCAGTGTCCGCCCTTTCAGGTGCGAACATGGCAAGCGCCTTTGGATATTCCTCGACGATGTGGGTCTCGATAAGTTCCTGATAGCGGCGCAGTTTAGCCGGGTGGTAACCACCTATGCTGTTGAAGAAGAAAGAAGTGGTGTTGTCGTTGAATGTGTTCACTGCCCCGTTGAACACGCGGTAGTCGCGTTTGTCGCCACTCTTTTGTATGATGTAGTCATCCACAGGCGTCTTCTGCCTTGCCGTCTGTTCAGCCGGCATCTTGAACATGCTGTCGTTCATATACCGCTTGTTGATGCTCCACATATCGCCGAGACAGACCATGATGATGAGTGCTCCGATAGCCGAGGAAGTTTTCCACGACACCTTCCCCTTGTTGTTTTTCGCCGTGAAATAATAGAAGTACAGGAGCGCCGCTCCGATGAGGATGATGACGAGAGAGCGCCATGCGTCGGAAGTGAGCATGGCCGCACGCATCTCGCTGAAGCTCGACAGGAGCATGTTGGCCGACTGCGGGTCGAGTTGGCTCCGAATGCTCTGTGCCTCCATAGATGACACGCAGTCGCCCATGGCCGTAGGCGCCACTGCGAAGAAGAGGCAGATGCCACCTGTGATGACAGTGCTGAGCATGAGTTTCTGAAGCATTTGTGGCCGTAGCTGTGCGTCGCCCATATTCTCAAAGAAGCGCTTGAGTCCCATCATGGCGAGTAGCGGAATGGTGAATTCCGCCACCACGAGGATGGACGAAACGGTGCGGAATTTGGAGTAAAGCGGCACATGGTCGATAAAGAAGTCGGTGAATCCCATGAAGTTCTTACCCCATGCGAGGAGAATGGACAGTATGGTAGAAACGATGAGCACCCATTTCCATGGGTTTCTGTTCGGAATGACGAAGAGTGCCAGTACAAAGATGAGGCATACGAGCGCACCCACATAGACCGGTCCCGATGTTCCCGGCTGTTCGCCCCAATACTGCCCCACCATATTGTAATATCCCGCACTGTTGATTTGCGGGTCGGCATGCTTCATGGCAGTTGCGTTCAGTGCAAGCGGCACACTGGCACCTCCCTTGATGTTCGGAATGAGGAGTGACCAAGTTTCCGAAATGCCATAGCTCCATTGCGTGATATAGCTGCGTTCGAGTCCGCTGTCGGTCTGGTCTTCCTGCTTTCCCTCCTTCACCAGCTCGCTCTTTCCCCTCATGGTATCCTCAGCATACTTGTAGGTATGATAGAGGTTGGAGGCGTTAAGTCCTACAGCAATGACAGCCGCTGCGGCAATGGCTACTGTGGCCTTGACGAGGTGTGCCACTTTCTTCTTCCTGATACACTGGATGACGAAGGCTCCGAACATAAGCAGCTCAGGAATGAGGAAGTAATAGGTCATCTGCACGTGGTTTCCATTGATTTGCAGCGTTGCGAAGAGCGCAGTGACCACAAATCCCCAAAGGTACCGTCCCTTGAAGCACATCACCACGCCCGCTATGGTAGGCGGAATGTAAGCCAGCGTGATGGCTTTCCAGAGGTGTCCAGCTGCGATGATGATAAAGAAATAGCTGGAGAACGCCCACACGATGGCACCAAGCACCGACATCCACCTGCGGAAGTCGAACGCCCTGAGCAGGATGTAGAATCCAAGCATGGATGCAAACACATACCACACATAATCCGGGAGTCCGAGGTGGTACACCTTCTCCACAGCCGTCATGGTTTTCTGTGAGTCGTAGCTCGGTGCAATCTGATAGGTAGGCATACCGCTGAATATGGAGTTGATCCATCGGGGTGTCTCCCCTCCATTCTTCTCCCTGTATTCATTGATTTCCACCCTGAGTCCGTCGTTGGCGGAGTTATCTTCTCCAGTGAGTCGCCACCCCTTGAGTGCGGGAGTGAAGTACACACATGCAATGGCGGCGAAGCACGCCACGACCGCCACCTCCATCAGGAGCGCTTTCAAAGCTTTCTTATTCATCTCAGATGATTGTCTGTAAATAGTTGTTTCTAAATGATTTATATTCATTCTTTAGGGTGTTTCCCATCACATCCCGAAGAAAATCTTTTTGCAAAATCAGTTGCCACCGCCTACCCATCAGTCTGATGCATGACTTATGGGTTCAGAGACATTCCGGGAGTTCAAACATGTGGGTGCTGTTGGAGCCTTTGATGAGAATCGTTGTCCCTTCCGGCTTCTCGCTGCCGATCATTTGCTTGAGTTCATCCACATTGGCGAAGCAGCGGGCGCCCTCAGGGCAGTTCACCTTTTGGAACTCCTCCCCCACGAGGCAGATTCCGTCAAGCTTCATCGTGGCAAGCTTGTCGGCGATTTTCTGGTGTTCCTCATGGCTCACCTCTCCCAGTTCTCCCATCTGTCCGAGCATCACCATCTTCTTCTGCGCCTTGATGAGCGAGAAGTTGTTCAGTGCCGCCTCCATAGACGTTGGGTTGGCGTTGTAGGCATCGATTATGAGTGTGTTGGATGCAGTCTTCATCAGCTGTGAGCGGTTGTTCGACGGCACATACCCGGCTATGGCGCTGCTGATGTCGTCGTCGGGTACGTTGAAGAACTTTCCGATGGTCGCAGCCGCCAGTGCATTGTCGATATTGTAAGCTCCGATGAGGGAAGTCTGCACCTCATGTCCGTTCCATTCGAAATGGAGGAACGGGCTGCAGTCGATGAGTTTTCCCTTGACGGCAAGTTCGTGGTCAGCGTTCTGACCGTATCTCACGGTCTCAATTCCGCCCACGATTCCATTCAAATATGGGTTGTCGTCGTTGATAAAAACTTTTCCACCATGCTCACGGATGAAATCGTAGAGTTCCCCTTTGGTGCGGATAACCCCTTCGAAAGATCCGAATCCCAGCAGGTGTGCCTTTCCCACATTGGTGATGATACCGAAATCCGGCTCCACGATGTCCACCAGCTCCTTGATATCTCCCGGATGGCTTGCCCCCATCTCCACCACCGCCAGTTCATGTTGCGGTGTGAGTTGGAGGAGTGTTTTCGGCACTCCAATCTGGTTATTGAGGTTTCCCTTGGTGTAGAGCACGTTATATTTCTTGGACAGCACTGCCGCGATGAGTTCCTTGGTTGTGGTCTTTCCGTTGGTTCCAGTCACCCCAACAATTGTGGTTCCGAGTGCTTTACGATGGCAGTTGGCCAGTTGCTGAAGGGTGATGAGCACGTTGTCAACGAGGATATATCTCTCATCCCCCTCCTCGGCATACTGTTGTTCATCAATCACCGCATAGTCGCAACCTTTCTCGAGCGCCCCTTTGGCGTATGCGTTACCATTGAACTTGTCGCCCTTGAGGGCAAAAAAGATGGCATGTTCCGGGCAGTCGCGGCTGTCGGTCGTGATGACCGGATGCTTCTTGAAAATTTGATAGATTTGCTGAATGTCCATAATCTTAACGGCCAGTCTGCACAGAAAGACTGGCATTTTCATGCTAATTTTCCATAAAAATTTATGCAAATATAGCACAAAAAGACGAAAAACCGCCAAAAATTCAACAATAATAATTATTTTTGCAAAATAAAAACCCGTTGGCGGAATTAAATTGTTAGCAAAATGTATGACAAAAAGTTGCACATAT
>OMUD01000196.1 GCA_900314125.1 uncultured Prevotellaceae bacterium
CTCAATAAAAAATTATATGTTAACTCAGTAATAACATCTAATTTTGTGTATTTTTATAAAAGATATAAATGTTATGAAGAACCAGAATATTTTAAAATCATTCTTTCTAATCATCACATTCATCCTTCTTCCAATGAATTTGAGAGCGTCTGATGAAATAAATAATCTTATGCCCCGCACAATATGGTATGTATATTGTCCTAATGATAATAATTGTTCTTTTAAATCCATTCAAGTGCTACCGACAGAAAAGGACAAAGTCTTCACGTTTAATGGAAATGAGTATTGTGATGTACTGGTCTCTCCATATCCTGCTTTTTATGATTATTATGCCAATCCAGATCAATTTCTTGTTTTACATTTTCGTTCAGAAGACAGCAGGGTATATTGTTTTGACGAAGAAAAGAAAGAAGACGTTCTTATGTTTGACTATGATTTATCGTTAGGTGATGAAGTCGCAGACGGAGACGGTAACAGATATAAAGTTGTCGAGGTAACAAATGTTGGTGAAATAACGGAATATACCGAACTGAATGATGAGTTGAAGGTGTTCAAACTTCAAGGATTGGATGATCAGGATAGGGAAGACATTTGGATTGAGAACGTAGGATCTGTAAAAACAGGATTGCTAAGAGAATCTGATTATTCAGATGTAAGAGATACTCATCTTTTGTTTTTCAACTATTCCTCAGTGAATCCTGTTATTTCTTTCGCTTTGAATTATGATAATTATAAATCAATGCCCTTTATAAAAACATTCCCATATAATGAAGAATCCATTAAAGAAGAGGATGAAAAGAGTATAATAGAATGGCTCACCCATGAAAAAATGAATTTTGAATTTATAGACGATTCACTTCATGTCTTTGGGAGGTCATGTTTGCATAGAGACCCATTCGATATTATGCAGTGCCACATCAAAGGTTCGACCATCACTGTAGATATACAACAAGTCCATGGTCTTGGTGGTATTGAGGCAACGGATATGAGGAACTACGGATATGACGTTAAGTTACCAGGCTTCAAACCAGGAACTTACGATATAATTTTCTATGAAGACAATCAGAAAAAAGAAACAACAATAACATGTCTTGGCTCCGCTACAATAATTAAGAATATCCAAGAATATTCCATATTGATGCACTCAAACGCCATCTACGACCTCCAAGGCAGAAGGCTCGACAAAATTCCCGAACGAGTTGTTTACATTAAGAATGGAAAGAAGTTGGTAAAGTAAAAGTAGTAACACGATAACCTTTCCAATAAAGAAAAGCAACCGACAAAATCCGCCACACAAAAAAAAACAGAAAGGACTCCTATTGGAAAGGTATTCAGAAAAAACTAAAAAATCCTGCATTTCAAGAAAATGCAGGATTTTTTTTAAAAGTTGTCCATATTTCAGTGGAGCTGGAGGGAGTCGAACCCTCGTCCAAACAAGGAAGCCATACGCTTTCTACATGCTTATTCCGGTTTAGATTTTCGAGATGAATCAAGACCCGGACTACCAAATCCATCCTTATCCTCTAAAATTTCATTACGACATCGAGGCCTGCCGCAACTATTTCCGAATTTGCCGCACCGCTGATCTGACCGCCTCGGAACAAGAGCTGTCAGGGCGATGTCTCGTTCCCTCACCTGGTGAAGGAATTAAGCGCTGATCTACTGATCTTCGATCACGCAGCGAGAGCGTAGTTGTTTTCGCCAGATAAATTGCTTGAGAGCCGATATTAAAGAGCCAGCCATCAACGCTCTGCATGCTTACGTACCACCTCTACATGCTGTCAAATCCGTGTCAACCCCATGATTCAGTGTTTCGAAAGGACTGCAAAGTTATAAAAATAAAAAGAAGGAGGAATAAGTTGGGGAAAAGAATTAAGTAAGTTTAACAATTCCGGGAAAGAATGCAATAATTCAAGGATGAATTTTATGAAAAAGAGGCTTGAAAATACAATTAAAATTGTAAATTTGCAAAAATAACGCAAACACTATCGATCTTATCTAAAAAGGAAGATGGAAAACTATATCGTATCAGCCCGTAAATACCGTCCGATGACGTTTGACTCGGTTGTGGGTCAGTCGTCGTTGACAACGACATTGAAAAACTCCATCACGAGTGGAAAGCTGGCCCACGCCTATTTGTTCTGTGGCCCTCGCGGTGTAGGAAAAACGACATGCGCCCGCATCTTTGCCAAGACCATCAACTGCATGAATCCCCTTCCCAACGGTGATGCCTGCGAGGAATGTGAATCATGCAAGGCATTCAACGAACAGCGTTCGCTGAACATCCACGAACTCGATGCCGCATCAAACAACGGTGTTGACGCCATCCGCGACCTATGCGACCAGGTGAGCATACCTCCACAACTTGGAAAATATAAAGTCTATATCATCGACGAGGTTCACATGCTCTCACAAGCCGCTTTCAATGCCTTTCTGAAGACATTGGAAGAGCCTCCGGCCCATGCCATCTTCATCCTTGCGACAACAGAGAAACACAAATTGCTTCCTACCATCCTGTCGCGCTGTCAGATATATGACTTCAACCGCATGACGGTTCAGGACATCATCGGCCACCTGGAGCGCGTAGCCACTCAGGAAGGCATCCAATACGAGTCGTCGGCTCTGAATGTGATTGCTCAGAAAGCCGACGGCGGCATGCGTGACGCCCTGTCGATATTCGACCAAGTGGCAGCATTTTGCCAGGGCAACATCACTTACAAACAGACGATAGCCGACCTGAATGTGCTTGACACCGACTATTATTTCAAGTTGGTGGATTATTTCTTGTCGGGTGACATACCTTCTTTGATGCTGACTTTCAACGAAGTGCTGAGCAAAGGCTTTGACGGCAGCTATTTCATCGGTGGCTTGAACAGTCATCTCCGCAACCTGCTCATCAGCAAGGACGCCACCACCGTGAGCCTGCTTGAAACCTCTGATGAAATCCGTCAGCAATACTTAACCCAAGCTCAAAAATGCGACGTCCGTTTTCTCTACGGCGCCATGCGAAAGTGCACAGACTGCGATCTGAACTACAAGAACAGTCAGAACCGCCGTCTGCTGATTGAGCTGACCTTGATAGAAATCAGTCAGCTGGCTGAGGGGGACACCGTCTCCCCCAAGTAGCGCCCGTTTGAGACCGGTATTCAAAAAATCCGGCCAGCCGAACACTGGGACACCTCATCCGGGCCAAAAAACAGAGGCACCATCCTCTACCCCACCGTCACGTTCATCCAACGCTGCAGGCAACCCATCTCCTGTGGCGCAAGATGTTGTTGTGCCTTCATCAAGCCAAAGAGACACGGTTCCCCCTACCTCAGGCTTCACGTCTCCATCTCCCTCGTCCACCCCTCTGCACCATCCGCTCTCATCGATGGCGAAGAAGGACAATGGTTTGAAGTCCGTCCGTTCCACCTCTATATTTCACACAAGTCAACCTACCCCTGCGCCATCATCTGATGCGTCATCCACCCCTTCAGCCGTGGAGGCTTCTTCTAAATCCACAGAGGCCGCTAAGCCAGAACCTGTTGTGATTGACCAGACGTCAGTGGAAGTGGCATGGCACACTGTGGCTCAGGAAATCGGTGCCACTGACCGCTTTATATCTTCCCGTATGGAAAGCGTGGTCCCTAAGCTTCTTGAGCAAGACAAGATTGGAATAGAAGTGGCCAACCAGAACGTGGAAGACTTTTTCAAGACGAACCGCATTGGCATCCTGAACGGCATGAAGAAAGTGTTGGGCATCAGCAATCTGGAGATGGTGCTGAAAGAAGTGGAGAGTTCTGGTCCAGCCCGCATATTAAGTCCCTACGAACAGATGCAGAAGATGGAAGAGCAGAACCCTGC
>OMUD01000007.1 GCA_900314125.1 uncultured Prevotellaceae bacterium
AGAAGAATCCAAGTGCCAGTGGTTCGTATATCGCACTTGCCGCACTTCCTTCTTCTCAGGGACTTTACGGATTCGTGGGATTCTTCATGCTTAACAGCCATCTTGCAGCAGCTGATGGCAATATGATGGTGGCTGCAGCTATTCTCGGTGCTGGTTTGGCACTTGGACTCGTTGCTCTTTTCTCTGCCATCCGTCAGGCTAAAGTCTGCGCTAACGGTATTTCTGCTATTGGTGGCGGACACAATGCTTTCGGTACTACTATGGTGCTCGCTGTGTTCCCAGAGCTCTATGCCATCTTGGGTCTGCTTGTGCTCATCCTTATCGCTGGAGCACTCCCAGCTTAATCCTTTTGAGGTATATAATGAAAAAGAGGATATGTTGTCAACATATCCTCTTTTTTCTATCGCTTAATTTGAATACCAATTGTTTTCAGTCTCCTGTTGGCAATTACTTGTAATATTCTTTCTTGCCTGCGGCTAAGGTGTTCTTCATCAGCGAGCAGATTGTCATTGGACCTACTCCGCCTGGAACAGGAGTGATGTAGGAGCACAAAGGAGCAACTTCATCGAATTTCACATCGCCATTCAGGCGGAAGCCACTTTTCTTTGTCTCGTCTTTCACTCGTGTTGTGCCTACGTCAATGATAACCGCACCAGGCTTTACCATGTCCGCTGTCACAAAATTAGGAATACCTATAGCTGCGATAATGATGTCGGCTGCTTTGCACTCTTCTTTCAGATTCTTGCTGTGTGAATGGCATACCGTCACTGTAGCGTCGCCAGGAAGCCTTTTCTGCATCATCAGCTGCGCCATTGGCTTGCCTACGATGTTGCTGCGGCCAAGAATTACGCATTTCTTACCACTGGTCTCAATCTGATAGCGGCGCAGCAACTCAATGATTCCATTTGGAGTGGCGGAGATGTAGCATGGAAGGCCTATTGACATTCTTCCCACGTTGATGGGGTGAAAACCGTCAACGTCTTTCCGGTAGTCAATGGCTTCTATAACCTTTTGTTCGGAGATATGTTTGGGAAGAGGCAACTGAACGATGAAACCGTCAATATCATCGTCTTTGTTCAGTTTATCTACTTGACTCAGCAATTCTGATTCTGTCACATCATCCTCAAAGCGGATCAGGGTGGAGGTGAAACCGCAGGCTTCGCATGCCAACACTTTGTTTTTCACATAAGTCTCACTTCCACCGTCATGACCTACTAATATCGCAGCAAGATGGGGACGCTTGCCGCCATGAGAAACGATGTTTGCTACTTCTTCTGCTATTTCCTGTTTTATCTCGGCTGCTGTGGCCTTTCCGTCTATCAGTTGCATCGGAGTTGTTGTTTTTGGGGGTTCTTGATATCTTGGTTCTTAATCTCTTCAATCAGCGTTTCATGCCTGGCATCTTCATCATCATTTTGCCCATCTTGCTGCCTGTCATCATCTTCATCATTTTGCGCATCTGGTCAAACTGTTTCATAATCCGGTTCACTTCTTCAAGGCTGTTGCCCGAACCTTTGGCGATGCGCATCTTTCTACCATAATTCATGCAATCTGGATTGGCGCGTTCGTATGGGGTCATCGAGCCTATCATTGCCTCCACGGATTTGAAGGCGTTGTCGTCCATCTCTATGCCCTTCATTGCCTTGCCCATACCAGGAATCATGCCAATCAAGTCTTTCACATTACCCATTTTCTTGATCTGGTTGATTTGGCCTTGGAAGTCGTTCCAGTCGAACTTGTTTTTCTTTATTTTCGCTTCCAGACGTTTGGCCTCTTTCTCATCGTATTGCTGCTGAGCACGCTCAACCAACGACACGACATCGCCCATGCCCAAAATCCTGTCCGCCATTCGCTCTGGGTGAAACAAGTCAAGGGCTTCCATCTTCTCACCTGTACCAATCAGCTTGATTGGCTTGTCAACAACCGTGCGGATGGATAAGGCGGCACCGCCACGGGTGTCACCGTCAAGCTTTGTAAGAATCACGCCGTCTATCTCCAAACGTTCGTTGAAGGTTTTGGCTGTGTTCACGGCATCTTGACCAGTCATGGCATCTACCACGAGTAAGGTTTCGCTCGGATTGATCGCTGACTTGATTTCTTGTATCTGAAGCATCAGCTCCTCGTCTATCGATTGGCGACCGGCGGTATCCACGATGACGGTGTCATAGCCTTTGGCTTTAGCTTCTTTTATAGCGTTTTGAGCAACGGAAACAGGATCCTTGGAGTCTAACTCCATATAAATTGGTACGTCAATCTGCTCGGCAAGAACACGTAACTGCTCCATGGCGGCAGGACGGAATGTGTCACAGGCAGCAAGCAAAGGCTTGCGTTTCATGCGGGTTTTCAGCATGAGTGCCAATTTTCCACTCATTGTGGTCTTTCCCGCACCGTTCAAACCGGCCATCAAGATGATGGCAGGGCGGTCTTCAAGGTTGATTTCTGTGGCTTTGCCTCCCATCAAAGTGGCGAGTTCGTCATGAACAATCTTCACCATCATCTGACCTGGGCTAACAGCTGTAAGCACGTTCTGACCTAATGCTTTCTGCTTTACCGTGTCTGTGAAGGTTTTGGCAACTTTGAAGTTGACATCGGCTTCCAACAATGCTTTGCGGACATCCTTTAAAGTTTCGGCCACGTTGATCTCTGTGATTTTTCCCTGGCCTTTGAGTATCTTAAATGACCTCTCTAAGCGTTCTGATAAATTGTCAAACATGTTATTTATAACGATCTTAAATTCTTGATATAATGATTATTCTTTTTCTGAATCTGTTGTGGAGTCAGCCTTCTTCACTGGCTTTAAACCCTGATAAATTAAAAAGCCGATGATGCCGATTACCAAGATGATGGCGCCTATTCCGATGATGTGGCTGTAGTGGGAGATTGTGCCAATCAAGGTGGCTTTGTCGATTTGGGTGTGGCAGATATGGCCAATCAGTACCAATATCCCATTCCAGATGGCAGCGCCTAAACAAGTGAAAAGGATGAAACTGCCCAAATTCATCTTCGCTAGTCCTGCTGGGATTGATATCAACTGACGGATGGCAGGAATCATACGACCTACCAATGTGGATATATTACCGCGTTTGTCAAAATAGGCTTCAGCCTTTTGAACTTTGGCCTCGTCTATCAGGCACATGTGTCCAAATCGGCTGTTGGCAAACTTATATACTATCGGACGACCGATGAAGTAGGAGAGACCATAATTAACCAATGCACCAAGCAATGCACCTAACGTGCCGAATACGATAATCCAAAGATAGGACATTTTTCCTTCTTCGGCGGCCATATAAGCGGCAGGAATCATCACAACTTCAGAAGGAAAGGGGATGAACGAACTTTCTATGGCCATGAATACTATAATCCACCAATAATTTAAATTGTCTAACGCTCCTTGAAATAAACTGACGATACCTTCTTCCATTGTTTTAATTCTTGACGATGGGGGTTAAAAGTTGAATTTCTTGTAGAAAATAGTTTTAGAATAAGAATACTTATTAAGAGATGGAACCTTTATGGTGATTAAGGACCTGTCATCTTGAACAATAACCTTTTAAAATGCAAATTTACGAATTTTTATCCTATTATTATATAACATCGACTAATTTAATCCTTTTTGTGAAAAAAAACACACCATTTTTTGGCGGTTAAAGGGATTTGTCGTAAATTTGCAAGCGTTTTTGAAAATATATCTTTTACATACATGGGTAAGTCCTGTACGGCATGCTCCCTATAATCCCCCAGGGCTTGACCGCAGCAAGGGCGTTAGGTCGTAGCGGCGCGATATAGGTAGCTTACCCACCTGCCTCTTTAGCTCAGTTGGCCAGAGCACGTGATTTGTAATCTCGGGGTCGTTGGTTCGAATCCGACAAGAGGCTCTGAAGAAAGCCCGTCAGGGCTTTTTTCTTTTTATTGTCAACATGATAAAATTCGAAAGGGAATGGAGACAAGGTGAGATGAATTTTACCATTTGGGCGTTTGTTGAGAAATTTTTATCTTTCATGCGTTTTTCTTCTTTTAATTTCGTATCTTTGCATAAAATAATAATTCTTTTAATTCTGTTGTTATGAATAAAACTATTGCTCCAGGTGTTGTTTACATCGGTGCTGATGATAAGGAATTAGACCTTTTTGAGGGACAGTATAGAATTCCTGAAGGTATTTCCTATAATTCGTACGTCATTTTTGATGAGAAAATTGCCGTTCTTGACACTATTGATGCAAGAAAAACCAATGAGTGGCTTGAAAATCTGGAAGAGGCTCTTAATGGAAAAATACCTGATTATTTGGTTGTCCATCACATGGAACCCGACCATTCCGCTAATGTGAAATTGATGATTGAGAAATATCCGAATCTCAAAGTGGTATGCAGCAAAAAAGCTGTGGCTATGATTAACAGGTTTTTTGGTGTGGAACTTCCCGATGAAAGAATTGTTGTTGTCAATGATGGCTCTGAGCTTGAATTAGGTGAGCATACACTCAAGTTCTTTACCGCTCCAATGGTCCACTGGCCTGAAGTGGTGATGTCTTATGAGAAGAAAGAACAAATTCTTTTCTCTGCTGACGCATTCGGAAAATTTGGTGCACTTTCTTACGATGATCCTGAAGGATGGGCTTGTGAGGCAAGAAGATATTATTTCAATATTGTTGGAAAATATGGTATGCAGGTGCAGGCATTGTTGAAAAAATTTGCTGGTCTGCAAATCAAGACCATTTGCCCTCTTCATGGACCGGTGCTCAATGAAAATCTTGAATATTACATCAACACGTACGATACTTGGAGCAGCTATAAGCCTGAGGACGAAGGAATTTTTATCGCTTATTGCTCGCTTCACGGAAATACAGAGGAAGCAGCGCTTAAGTTGGCAAGTATTCTCAAGAGCGATTATAACGTGAAAGTGTCAACGGCTGATCTGAGACGCGACGACATGGCTGAGGCCATTGAAGATGCATTCAGATACGACAGGCTGGTGCTTGCTGCACCAACTTACGATGCAGGGGTCATGCCGATTATGGAAGACTTTATGAATCATTTGAAAATCAAGAATTTCCAAAATAGAAAGGTTGCTTTTATTGAAAATGGAACATGGGCGCCGGCTGCTGGAAAGAAAATGATGGAATTTATGTCGGCACTAAAGAACATTCAGATTGTTGATCACATTGTCACGGTGGAGTCAACAGTGAAACAAGATACTGTGGAAGAGTTGAAGAAACTTGCTTCTCTGCTTACGGCATGATTTCCTAAGTAGGAACTAAGCCATAGGATCGGATGTGAGACTATGGCTTTTTTTTATTTCTTCTTTTTATATCATATTTATTTCATTTGTCATCATCGGTTATGAGATTTATTTTTTCTTTTGTCTTGCTTTTCGGACTGCTCATCAATGCCAATGCGCAGGACAATGAGGCCGTACAATCCTTTGAACAATCGCTCAATGGATTGAGAAATAATATTTTTAATGGAAATAGAAAGAATAGTTCTAAAACAATCAGCCCTTATTATTATAGACTTATTGACCCAGAAGTATATTCTGCTTCTGCGATTAAGGGAATGATGACATTGGAAGATCTAGAGGGAGACAAGAGAGATCAAATCAATCATTTTATCGACAAGAGTCTTGTGGGATTGTATCTCAAGAAACCCTCAGCCGTAGCTTATTCTGACCTAAATATAAATCAGGAGCAAAGCGTCCCTGTGGTGAAAGAGGATGAACCGATTGTTCTGCCTGTTGAAAAAGTTGATGACATCTTGAATAACGAACTTGAAGTGAAGCAGGCCAAGGATATTGATGATAATATCGTGGATATTGGATTGAAAGTGGAGAAACCTAATTTCTGGAAATTCACGGGAAAGGCTTCTCTACAATTCACACAGAATTATTTCAGCGACAATTGGTACAAGGGAGGCAACAATAATCAAAATCTCTTGGCGTCACTTATACTTCAAGCAAATTATGATGACCAGAAACGGCTTTCTTGGGAAAATAAGTTGGAAATGAGGCTTGGATTTATGACCACACCGAGTGATACGTGTCATAAGTTCTTGACCAGCAACGATAAACTCAATCTCTACAGTAAATTAGGGCTCAAAGCCAAGAAGGCCTGGTTTTATACTGCCACGGCGGAAGCCAATACCCAGTTTATGCCGGGATATAGGAGCAACAATAGATTGAAGTTCTCAAATTTCCTTGCACCGTTTGATGTCTATTTCTCAATCGGTATGGATTTTAAGCCTTCATTAAAGAATGGAAATACCTTTTCATTGGCCCTGTTGCCGTTTTCTTACAAGATGAGATGGCTCAACGATAAGGATGACAATATTCATAGGGTTTATAACATGGTTGATGAGGACATAACGCATGACTTCGGTTCTAAGTTGGAGATGAATTGTAAGTTCCAGATTGCTAAAGATTTCTTTTGGAAATCAAGGCTCTATTGCTATTCTGCATACGATTATGTGGAGGCTGAATGGGAAAATAGTTTCACCTATGCCTTCTCAAAATACATCAATGCTGAAGTGTTTACCCTCTGGAGATTCGACGACAACAGGGACAGGAAATATTATGATGAGCATCTTGGATATTTCCAGTTTAAAGAATACTTCACTTTAGGACTTACCTATGCTTTTTGAATGATTGAGTATCCTAATGAAATAAGTGGGAGATTATTGGGATAAACTCTTCAAATAATCTTCCAATTTTATCATTTCATCACGGTATTGGGCGGCAAGAACAAAATCAAGGTTCTTCGCCGCCTCTTGCATCTTAGTTTGATTGAAGGTGATGGATGCCTCAATTTCTTCCTTGTTCATTCGTCTTACAATCGGGTCTTCTGAAGCCTTCTGGATGCCTATGTCTTCAATATAAGCATCTTTCATATAAGATGGCTTCGTACCTGATGACAAATTGCTTAAGGTCTTCTTGATTTGAGTTGGGGTTATGCCATGTTCTTGATTATATTGCTGCTGCTTCATCCTTCGACGGGTGGTTTCGTCTATAGTCAGCTGCATGCTCTGAGTGATGCTGTCTGCATAAAGGATGGCTGTTCCGTTTACATTACGGGCAGCACGACCTATGGTTTGGGTTAAAGCACGGTGACTGCGCAAAAAACCTTCCTTGTCTGCATCCAATATTGCCACAAGGGATACTTCTGGCAAGTCCAAGCCCTCGCGAAGAAGGTTGACACCTATCAGCACATCTATCTCACCACGGCGAAGTTCATCTAATATCCGTACACGCTCAAATGTGTCTATATCACTATGGATATAGTTACACCGCACGTCATAGCTTAAAAGATATTCCGACAACTCTTCTGCCATGCGTTTGGTGAGGGTTGTCACCAATACACGCTCGTCACGTTCCACACGCTTTTGTATCTCTTCCATCAAGTCGTCAACTTGATTGGCTGTTGGACGGATGATGATTTCGGGATCCAATAGACCTGTAGGGCGAATAATCTGTTCAGCAACAACACCTTCTGATTTCTCAAGCTCGTATGTGGCGGGAGTGGCACTCACGTAGATTGTTTGAGACGTAAGGGCTTCAAACTCATCAAATCGCAATGGACGGTTGTCGAGTGCTGCAGGAAGTCGGTAGGCATATTCTACAAGGGTCTGCTTGCGTTTACGGTCACCACCATACATGGCGCGGATTTGAGGAATGGACTCATGGCTTTCATCTATTATCATCAGAAAGTCATCGGGGAAAAAGTCAAGAAGGCAGAATGGACGTTCACCTTCCTTACGACCGTCAAAATAACGGCTGTAGTTCTCAATACCTGAACAGTGGCCTAGCTCACGAATCATTTCCAAATCATTCGTCACACGGGTCTCAAGAAGATTTTTTTTGGTCAGGTCACCAATCTCTTCATAAAATTCAAGGCGTTCACGAAGGTCTTCTTCTATCTGATGGATGGCGCGCTGAGTCGTTTCCTGGGAAGTCATAAACAGATTGGCTGGATAAATGGAGTAATCTTCCATGGTGCCTATTATATAATTGGTTACACCATCCAATTCTTCTATCCGGTCAACCGTATCCCAGGCAAAACTCACTCTGATAATCTTTTCATCGTAGGCTAAATAGATATCCACAATCTCACCACGGACCCTGAAATGACCGCGGCTCAGTTCCACGTCGTTTCTCACATACTGGCTTTCAACGAGTTTTCGGAGAAATACATTGATGTCAAGATTCTCTCCACGTTTGATATGGATGATGTTTTCTGAGAAATTGGTCGGTGAGCCCATGCCGTATATGCACGACACAGAACTAACCACTATCACATCTTTACGCCCAGAGAGTAGGGCGGAGGTGGCGGCAAGGCGAAGACGGTCTATTTCTTCATTTATGGCCAGGTCTTTTTCAATATAGGTATTGGTCGATGGTATGTAGGCCTCAGGCTGGTAATAGTCATAATAGCTGACATAATATTGTACGGAGTTTTCTGGGAAGAAACGATGCATTTCTTCATACAACTGATGGGCAAGGGTCTTGTTGTGGCTCAAAATCAGGGTGGGACGCCCTATGTTTTGGATTACATTGGCCATGGTGAAGGTCTTACCCGAACCAGTCACACCAAGCAATACTTGAGCGGGAAGTCCTTCTTGGACCCCCCGCGTCAGTTGTTCTATGGCTTCAGGCTGATCGCCTGTAGGTTTAAACTCTGATGTCAGCTTAAAAACCATCGCTACTTTTTAAAAGGTGTGTCTTTAACGTAAATCTTATAGTCCTTGATTCCGCCTGGAACTGTGGATTCCATGCGTGGTAGATATTGTAAAGCAGTCAGTGTCTGAACTTTGCCTAAATCTATCACAATCGAGTGAGGGAAAGCAACGCCTTTCTCTGTGCTCCAGAAAGTGGATTCCTGAAGGTCATAAATCTTGTCCCCAGCACGGTTACCGCTCTTGATGTCTTCGGAGTCGGCATAGTAGATCTTCCATGGCTCACGCGACAGACGCTCACCGTTTTCGTCGAGCAGGTAGAGCTCTGAGATGCAAGCCATTTCTTTGCCGTCATGAGCATTCAAGCACTCAACACATACATAGCGGCCACTTTTCGGACTGTCGAACTTCACCTCTTGCCAACCATTGCCTGGGGCGAAACTACCTGTTTTTATGGCTTGTTCACCCAACAAATCCAAACGTTCACCTTCCTTACGGTGAATAGGAGGTTCTTCGTTCTGTAATTTGTCGATTATAGGCTTTGAAAGACCCTCTGTTTTGGCATCTTTCGGACCGATGATATCAAACACGATGATTTCGTTTTCTCCTTTCACAAGCCAACATCCTGGAACATAAAGGGTCTGTTGAGGACCAATCTCCCAGATACGGCCTAAACCGTGTCCATTCACATAGACCAGTCCCTTTCCGAAACTTTCAAAATTCAGGAATGTATCACCAGGCTTTTTAACGTTGAAATGAGCTTTGTAGAAGCCTGGCACACGCTGACCTTTAGAGTCTTTGACACTCGTGGTAGGAAGGCTTTTGTAAGAAACGTTCTTGTAGAAATCATATTCATCCGGGAAAAGATAGGTATTCCATTTTTTCAGTGTGCCAGTGAATTCATTGCCATCAAGAGAAATCGTCAGATTCACATCACTGTTCAAGCCTTTGAAATCCTTGATTGCACGACCGAAGTTGATTCGGCCCATGGCTTCAACAAGAATGTCAAGACGTGCACCCTTTTTACAAGATGGAAGTACAAGTTCCTTTTCACCCATGCGGCGGTCAAGTGAACCAATGTAGTTGCCATCGACAAATACCTGAACGTAATCATGACCTTCTTTGATGGTAAGCTTGCTTTGGCTTCTCAATTCAGGAAGAATGGTACTGTAAAGAATGGAACCCCAACCTTGGTCATATTCTTCCATTGTTTTTACATTCTCAGAAGGATGGGCCTTCGGCAGATTCTCAAACAATGGGGCGTATTCACTGAATGAGAATTCTGGAATGCTTATTGTAGGAATGGATTTAGGAACCTTTGGAAGTTTCTTCTCGCTGTATTTGGCGAGTAATGATTGAAGTTCAAAGTATTTTGGAGTAGTTTGGCCATACTCATTGATTGGGGCATCATAATCGTAGCTGGTCACATCGGGAGAGAAACCGGGTGAATTGGCGCCTGCCCAATGACCGAAAGAAGTACCACCGTGAGTCATGTAGAGGGAGAACGAGATGTTGCGGTCAAGCATCTGGCGGATACCTTCTACCATATCTTTGGCAGAACGGGTTTCATGCTTTCCACCCCATTTGTCAAACCAACCTGACCAAAATTCTGAACACATCAATGGGGTGTTGGGGCGTAATTGCTTCAGACGTTTGAACTGGTCGTCTATATTGGCACCTGTTCCAAAGTTCATCGTCCAAATCAAGTCGTCCAGACCATTCTTCTCAAAGTTCGAACTCCAGTCGCATTGAAAGAGAGACACTTTGTCAAACCCAGAAGAACGTACGATATCACGAATCTTGGAAACGTATGGTTTGTTCTCACCATAAGAACCATATTCGTTCTCTACTTGAACCATGATGATCGGGCCACCATTCTGGATGGTCAAAGAGGACAGCTGTTCGCCAACTTTCTCTTCAAATATTTTCACTCGCTCCATGAAATATGGATCTTCTTCGCGCAATCTGATATCCTTCTTTTTCAGAAGCCACCATGGAAGGCCACCCATTTCCCATTCTGCACATACATACGGACCTGGGCGAACGATAACGTACATACCATTTTTCTGAGCCAGTCTGCAAAATTCTGCTACATCATTATTGCCAGTGAAATCAAACACGCCTTCTTTTTGTTCGTGGATGTTCCAAAAAATATAGATGCAGATTGTATTCATTCCCAATGCTTTGCACATCTGGATACGATGTTCCCAATAAGGACGAGGTATGCGAGGGTAATGAACTTCGGCTGCTTTTACAACAAATGGCTTGCCGTTAAGCAAGAAACTGCCGTCACCTGCCTCGAAGGTGTTTTGAGCATAAATCACGCTTGGAAGCATGAACAACGACACTAATAAAGAGGTTAATAGTTTTTTCATGTAAGTTAGCTGGTATTTGTGTTTTATCTTTGGTGGAAGTAAGGAGACTTTATGTCCCCTTACTGAATGTTTATGGTTAAGCTGGTCTTGATAATCAGTGCTTTAAGGGAATGGCATCGATGCGGGCTTGGTGACGACCACCTTCAAACTCTGTGTTGAGGTATTCGTCCATGATTTTGCGGGCCATATCGTTGTCTATGAAGCGGCCGGGCATCACAAGCACATTCGCGTCATTGTGTTGACGGATCAAATGTGCGATTTCGGGAATCCAACACAAACCGGCACGGATACTCTGGTGTTTGTTCAAGGTCATGGAGATGCCCTCGCCCGAACCGCACATAGCTATTCCTGGATAAACCTCGCCCTTCTCAATACCCTCTGCCAGTGCATGGCCGAAGTCTGCATAGTTACAAGAGGCTTCGGTGTATGTGCCATAGTCTTTGTAGGCGATGCCTTTCTCTTCCAGATACTGTTTCACAAATTGTTTTAATGGGAATGCAGCGTGATCACTCGCTAATCCGATGGTCTTTATTTCCATAATATGATTTTTTATTGATTGCTTAGTGTTACAAAATTACTAATAACTTTTCATATTTTAAAATATATAATCCGCTTTTTTGTAATTATGGAACTCTTTGACTTGTTTTCCTGAATGAGATTCAGCAATAGACGGCAAGATAACTTTCTGATATTGTTATGCATAGGAATGCATTCCACCCAATATGTAGTTTACGCCAAAATAGGTCATGAGGATGGTGAGAAAGGCCAATGTAATGAATATATGATAGTTTAGAGGTTTTCTAAGTCCTTTTATGCTGTTCGTATGGAGGGAGATGGCATACACCATGAATGTAATCAATGCCCATGTCTCCTTTGGATCCCAGCTCCAATAGGTACCCCATGACACGTTTGCCCAGATAGCACCGATGAATATGCCAAATCCCATCGCTGTGATCGAAGGATAAAGGAACAGGCGTGAGAGCAATTGAAGAGAATAAAGCTGTTCATTCAGATTGTCTGCTTTTTTACCTCGGAAAATACGGAGAAAGATTGCCATTATTCCGCAAATAAATGTTAGTGCAAGAAGAGCGTATGCCATCATGATCACACTCACATGAATCGTTAGGAGAGGTGAGGATAAAACTGGCATGATATGGGTGATTTGAGGATCCATTTGGGAGATGTGACTAACCAAAAGGAAGAAACCCGATAATAGAAAGCCAAAGGTTAGGATTATGCGGAAACGTTTGTATAGGAGGAGAGATACCAACATAATCATCCAGGCCATAACAAGCATCGTTTCATAACCGTTCGACATTGGGATTGTGCCGCGGATTATCCATCTTAAAGCCATGCATAGGGTGAGGCTGGCGAAGCATATCCCCATTACGAAGGCCTGAATGCCAATGGCATGGCGTAGTATTCCTTTACTTTTTGCCTTTTTGCTGGTTAACTGATAGATGGTGTGGAAAAGGCATAGAAAACCCATCGTCAGGCATACTATGAATAGAATCGTGGCAAAAGGAATGGCATTGTAGAGATATTCGGATTTTAATTGTAAGGATGAGGGAATGGAATTGCCACCGAAGGTATATTGATATTTCATCAGTTTATCTATGGCTTCGTCCATTTCTGTGAGTTTGTTGCCAGAGGCCTCATCCTGGAAATAGTCAAAAATGTGCTGCATGTAGGATTTCCGTTCAGTCTCTATGTAGTCGGGATAATCGTCATTAGGACCATACCAAGTGGTGTTGCCATCTTTCGTATATGGGAAAAGCTTGAGAGGAGCCAAGTTGCGTAATTCCATGATCAAACCGACTTTTTCATCTACTTTGCTCACCCCTTCGTGAAATTTGTCGTTTGCACCACGATAATGTTCATTCATGAATGGACCTAAAAGATATCCTTTATCTAAGGAAAACAACTGAGAACAGCTGATATATTTCGGAAGACCCAATGTTTCGCACACTATCCCGTCCTTGATTTTGATAATCGGCTCTTTCATCCAACTTTCACGCCAAAATAAAAAACCGGTAAACACCTGTTCTGCACTGTAGCCATCGTATGAGCGCTTTCCGTAAAGTTTCTTTGTGAAATCGAGTGCGTATGTCTGGAGAGGGCAGATGCGGTTGTTGTATAATACATTTAAGCGGCAGAATTTCGTTGCTGTTTCGCGAGGAAGGACATTGGCACTTTGAACCGATGTGCTTCCTGAGAGAAAAAGGCACATGAAGATGGCTGTGGATAAGATACCCTTTTTCAAATGAGCCTCTTTCAGTAACCTTCGGTATTGACCTTTGGGGTCGATAAGCATCCATATCAGACCGATGAAAAGGAGGGCATATCCGGTATACGTCACAGGAATGCCGTATGGATCACTGTTTATTGACAGGTATGAACCGTTTTCATCTTCGTCATAAGAGGATTGATAAAGACGGATATTGTTGTGGGAGTAAATGTTGTTCATCGATACCAATGAATGGATGCTGTCTTCTCCAGAAATTATGGTAATGGTTGATTGATAGTCTGAAGCGGCATCGGTTCCTTCATGTTTGATGATTTCAAAACGATCCAAGCGGATGGAGTAGGGAAGAGACTTTTCTTCTATTTGTCCGTCGCTCATGAACATATAACGGTTACTAGTCTCCCCTTTACGGAGGTGGATCATGCCGTTGTCTGCTGTCAGGTGTGTTAAGAGGGCACCCAGAAGAATCACAACAAAAGAAAAGTGCAGTGTCAGCATAGACAAGCGTTTGGACTTCTGCTTTAATATATAGAACACGCCAAATGCTGTAAGCAATGCCCATAATCCACACATCCACCATGAACCATAAAGGTGTGTTGCAACGAAGTCGGTACCCTGGTATTTCTCAACAATGGTGGCTGTGCCTAATAAAATGATAATGAGAACGTAGAGGGTGAAGATAATCTTTTTAACCATTGGACCGTTTTTCTGAACTTTATTTACAAAGATAGTGATTATTTCATAAAGACACAACCGGAACAATGGTTTTTCTTGTTCCGGTTGTATTCGATTTATTATTGTTATTTTTACGAAAGTGTCGTCACGTCGGTTGGAATCAAATAGCTTGCAGGAATTTCACAACTGCGTCACGGTCGGATTTCGGCAGATTGTAGAATTTCAGCGTTGATTCCCATGCGTCAGATTCTTTGCTGTAGGCATGCCACATGATGGCTTCTATCTCATTGCGTGCGCGGGCATCGTGCAGGCGGTCTTCAGCTCCTGTAAGGCGTAGGGAGAGACCACGACCCCACAATGGGGTGGTGCGGCACCAGCCTGTGCGGATGTCATTCTTCATGAAAAGACGGTGCTGAACCAAGTCTGTATATGGCCAAATAGTCTGATTCGGATATTTCGGCATGATGGAGCTTGCATCTTTACCAATGCTGGCGGCGTATGCCTTTATGGAATTGTCTATCCACAAATTGTCGTCACGAGTTTTCCATGATGGACGGTGGCAGGCAGTGCAGCCAATCTCCGTGAACACTTTCTTACCGCGTTGAACGGCTGCATCGTCAAGATTACGAGCAGCTGGTACGGCCAAGCCTCTGTGCCAAACCATAAAGTCGTAATAGTCGCGGTCAGTCATTTCTTCATTTCCGTTGTATGGAGAACCTTCAACAAAATATTTCTTAAAGGTCTCTGCGCCAGCATTGCTGCTGATGCTCAGCAATTCATTCACACGGGCACTGATTCCTTCTTTCGTGCCGTCAGCATAGTAAGGATAAAGCAAGGAATTCTTGTCATTACCATTGGCCTGGATGTAGGAAATCACATCTTCGTCTTCAGACATGGCTTTTGCCCATGCAGGCGTGGAATAGAAATAATGCCGGTCAGAGCGGGTCACATTGGTGATGTTCCAGATGGCGTTGGCGCCAGGACCATCCTGGAGCGAAGCTCGGGTCATGGCGTAGGTGAATTTCTTGATCTTCTTCTGGCCGTCAGCAAGTGTGTACCATGCACTGGCTGCCCAGTCGTTGGAAGATTTGTCCCACATGGCTGGGTTTAATTCCACGTATGGAGCTTCTTTCTGATATTGGGCCTTCATGTCATCTTGGTCAATAGCATCAAGAAGTCCGGTGCCATAAACACCAATAGTGTTTTCTAAGCGAACCTCATAATTCACAGGAAGTGGATTGGTGTTGAATGCGCTTTGAGGAATGGTCACCTCTGGGTAAATCAGAGAGTATTTTTCACCATCAGGGAATTCCATTGGAAGTCCGCTCTCCATCTCTTTCACGTCAAGCCATTCCACTTTGATCTGCTCTTCGTCTATTGGAGCTTTGAATGGAGCCATGGCTTTTGTCTGAGGCATTCCAGTCACCTGACGGATATAGGAGTTTTTTGCATAGGCTACACCATCCAGATCCACGCCTGCTTCAGGATGATAAATCACAAGTAGATAACCATTGCCAAAATCATTGGCACGGTAGCGGGTCATTCGTTTACCATGACCATATGAGGGGTGGCAATGGATGCAGCTGTTGCGCACCCATGCTGGTCCCAAGCCTTTGCGAGGCTCTTCAGTAAATGTGTAAAGGTGTTCAAAGTTGTCTTCGCCTTTCTTGAAGCTGGCGTCTAATCCCATGTTTTCAACAGGGACGGTTGGGGCTGAGTAGCTGGCGTTGCGGGTTGTGCCTAATTCACCTCCAGGATACCACTCCTCTGCGGAAAATTCCGAATTAGCCTTGCCAAACGGGTCTTCGGCTGGAATCAATTTGTCGTTTTCCACCGTGGAGTCGTCTTTACATGACATCATTAAAGGAAGTGATGCTAACCCCATGAGTAAAAGTCTGATGTTTCTGTCCATATTTGTTTTTTTTATACGGGTGATGCGTCCCTTGCAGTTCCACACTTCAAGGGGCGCATTCCGCTCTGTTATACGTTGGTTCTCAATTATCTGATACTTTGATCGCCATAATATTGTTGTAGCGAGTTTTTATGACTATATCTTCGTTATTCTGGAAGATCGTCGGCTGTTCTGTCGTCATCTTCGTATGACACATTCCATATCGTGCTGACATATTTCACGAATGGTTCTGGCATTTTACCAATGTTGGAAATAGCCGACTCGTATGCATCTTCAACGTCATTGCCGAGTTTGGTCTGATTCTCCTTGAAGAAGTTGTAGAAGCTGTGAGTGGCTGCTTTTCCGTTGAGGCTGCCAAGCCAGATGTTGCGGACTGAACGGATGTTGTCCTGGAAGTCTGTGATGGAATTGTAGCTGAACGGAGACTCAACGTAGAATACGAAACCTGCTGAGAATGGGTTGGCGATTTTAGCAGAACCCACTTCGTCGGTGATGGCGGCGCAACTTCCCTCATCGTCGGAAAGAATTTGGGCAACAACTTCCTTGATGTTGTTGAAGCGGCTTCCGCTCTTCATTTTTAAGTTGTCACCATATGTGATGCCACTTTCGGTCACGTACTCCAAGCCGGCTGCTTTCAATACGGCTACACGGTCTGCATTAGAAGCTGTTTCTCCTTCCCATGCTACTTGAAGCTGGTAGGTACGCTCCACAAGCAAAGCACAGATTCTCTGGGCGTATGCCAGTTCGGATGCACCACTGATCTTGGTGAAGCCCTTGTAGGTGTCATTGCCTGTGAATTCACTCACGTTACGGTTCTTGCCATTACGGAAAAGGATGAACTCAAGAGCATGGAAACCCAGGATGCTGGCATCGTCCAACTGCTCTTCTGTGAAGTCTGTGTTGCCACTCGAAAGATAGCTGATAAGCAAGCTGCGGTTTAATGGCCAAGAGTCAATTGTCGGGTCAATGTCAAAATCACTGGCAGGACCCATCAGGAAGGCCTCACT
>OMUD01000103.1 GCA_900314125.1 uncultured Prevotellaceae bacterium
GGTGTAGCCTTTCGGAACGACATCCCGGTATTCAAACCAGAAGTCGAAGATGTCGCCAAGCATGAAAACAGCCTCCGCCTTGTCCTTTATGGCATCAAGGAAGTTGACGAGACGGCGTTCCTGCGTGCGCCGGTGTTCAAACGCGCGGCATCCCAAGTGGGCGTCGGATATGAAATAGTAGTTCTTCATCGTGTTGTCTGATTAGTGGTGATGCGTCAATAAAAAAGATGCGTCAATATATGAGATGTGCAAAGTGGCTCACATCAATCCCAGATCAAGTTTCGCTTCCTCGCTCATCATGTCCTTGTTCCATTCCGGCTCAAAAACCAGCTCCACGTTCACTTTGTTGACGCCATGAATGGATTCCAGCTTCATTTGGATATCTTCCATGATGAAGTCGGCAGCAGGGCAGTTTGGAGCGGTGAGCGTCATGTCGATGCTGATATCGAAGTCGTCGTTCACGTCAATCTTGTAGATGAGTCCGAGGTCATACACGTTGACCGGAATTTCGGGGTCGAAGACGGTTTTCAGCATCTCCACTGTTTTTGCTTCAATATCGTATTTGGTCATATATTTTGCCATTTTTGTTTTTTCAGAATATTTTGCTTTCTTTCGTTAAGATGTTGGAGTGGGGTGTCTGTTCCCCTCCTTGACCGAACTTATAGCCTTCCGTTCTCCACATAGCTGTAGTAGCCACCATCGGCAATGATCACATGGTCGAGCAGTTGGATGCTGACAGCTTGGAGCGCCGATTTCACACTCTCCGTGAGCCGGTCATCGTCGCGGCTTGGAGAGAGCCCACCCGACGGGTGGTTGTGGACGAGGATGACGCAGATGGCCTCCGCCATGATGGCTTGCTTGAGCAGAATCCTCACGTCCACAAGCGTTGAGGTCCTGCCACCCTGGCTGAGTCTTGCCAGTTTGAGCAGCCGCGATTTGTTGTTGAGCATCAGTGCCCAGCATTCCTCGTGGGTGAGGTTGGCTATCTTGTGCTTCATGAAGCGGTAGGTCGTCTCAGCATTGTTGAATGTCTTCGCGGTGGTCATGGTTTCGTTCACTCTCCGGTTGCCGAGTTCCAGCGCCGCCTTAATGGTAACCGCTTTGGCCAGGCCGATTCCGTTGTACGACATCAGCTCCTCTATGCTCATGCGGTCGAGGTTCATCAGCTGCCCTCCGCAGTCACTGATAATGTCGGTCATCAGTTCCGTGGCATTTTGGCGTGTGGAACCGCTGCCGATGAGAATGGCGAGCAGTTCAGCCCTCGACAGTTTTTCTGCTCCCATCTTGAGCAACTTCTCCCGCGGTCGGTCGTCAGTGGTGATGTCGCGCATGGCCACATGCTCCTTCTCTTCGGGCATAGCCTCTTCGAGCCGTCCGAATTCATCCTCCCAGTCGCTGTTGTAGTGTCTGTCTGCCATGCTTTTTTTATCGTTACTTAGGACCACCTTTTAATAGAAATTCTTCTCAAATGCGCTGAATTCGTCTTTTCTCAGCACGCACCGTTTCCACCATGCTGTGATGAATCCGAATCCATAGCCGAAAAGCTGAACGAACGCTGCCTTCACGGACAGATAGCCAATCACGAGAGACTTGTTCTTGATGGAAGAATCGATGAACACCATCAGGATGTAGAGGATCACGGGCAGCAGCGGCAGTGTCCACCATCCGATGTGGGTTTTGCCGAGCGGGAATCCCTTGCAGAAACATTCGCCCATGTCGGGGTTGAGTGCCAGGAGGCGCAGCACCACGGCTGCCACAATGAGCAGGATGACGCCTACGGTGAACACCATCGGCAGCAGGTGAACCAGTTTGAGGGTTCCAGGATGACGTTTGGTCAGGTTGATGCGGGCGATGCCTGAGTTGAACACCTGCTTGAAGAACTTGTCGAGATTCGTACGTCGTTTGTGCCATACCCATGCATCGGGATAGAGCTGGGTGGTGTAGCCGTTCTCAAGGATGCGGTAGCTGAAGTCGATGTCCTCACCGAAGCGCATCTTCGAAAAGCCCCCCAGTTTGTTGTAAACCTCCCGTCTCACTCCCAGGTTGTAGGAGCGTGGGTGGAATTTGTCGAGCTTCTTCTTCCCTCCGCGGATGCCCCCTGTGGTGAAGAATGAGGTCATGGAATAGCTGATGGCTTTTTGGATGTCGGTGAACGACTCATGTGCAGCATCAGGTCCTCCGAATGCGTCGCAAGGATTCTCCCTGATGCTGTCGTCCACCGCCTTCATGTAGCCGTCGGGCAGCACCACGTCGGAGTCGAGGATGATCACATATTCACCTGTGGCCCGTTCCACCCCGTAGTTTCGGGCTGGGCCAGGACCGCCGTTGGGTTTGTTGAAATACCTCACGTCAAGCTGACCGGTGTATTTTTCCACCACGTCCTTGCAGGGCACCTTCGACCCGTCTTCCACGATGACCACCTCAAAGTCCTTGACGGTCTGCCTGGTAAGGCTGTCAAGGAGTTCGTCAACCTCGTCGGGGCGGTTGAACACGGGCACGATGATAGAATATTTCGCCATTTTTTTCTTTCTTGGTCTGCAAAGTTACTAAATAAAACGTAACTGACAAAAAAAGGATGCATTCTAAAACTTAGAATGCATCCGAAAAAAACTTGTTTCCTCATCAGGAAACGGAGATCTGAAGTACTCTGTCCCGCAAGCCGGACGGCCAAATGTAGGACGTTTCGTTCAGTTTTCTCAGCGGTGTCCGTCTCTTACCAGAGCTTCTCTGGATAAACACCGTCTTTCACCAATTGTGCGATACGCTCCACTGTGGCCTCTCTGTCGGCTGCGTAAGTCACGCCGAACCACTTGCTTGTGGTGTCGAGCACTTCCACTGTGGCGGTTCCCTCGTTGATGAGTTTGTTGACCATGAGCGGGATGAAGAACTCTGCCTTGAGGTTCTCCATGTTCTTAGGGTCAGACAGGAATTCCTTGAAATACTCCTCGGAATATTCGAAATAGTCAGGGGTGAATCCCCACATGTTCATGCTTACTGGCACATTCTCGTCGAGAGCTACCCATTCGCCTTGCTCATCCTTGAAGCAAATAGGACCATCGGCAGGCACGCGCATGATTTCTGTGCGCTCCACCACGTCCTTCAGGTGATGGTTGTCGTCGTAAACGCAGACACCGCGTGCCACTGAGCCGTTTTCGCTCAGCGTGTTGCAGCAGCGGAATCCCACCATGGCATATTCGTTCTTCGCACCTTCTTTCAAGCCGGAGAGGAATTTACCAATGGTCTGGAATGCGTCGCGGCCATAGAAGTCATCGCAGTTGATCACACAGAACGGTTCCTTGATCACGTCCTTGCCCATGAGTACGGCGTGGTTGGTTCCCCAAGGTTTCTGGCGGCCTTCCGGACATTTGAACCCTTCTGGAAGTGCGTCGATGCTCTGGAAGCAGAGCTCGCAAGGAATCTTGTCCTGATATTTTGAAAGAATTTGATTTCTGAACTGGTCTTCGAAGTCTTTGCGGATCACCCAAACGATTTTGCCGAATCCAGCTTGGATGGCGTCGTAGATGGAGTAGTCCATGATGGTTTCGCCGTTTGGTCCCAGGCCGTCGAGCTGCTTGAGTCCGCCGTAGCGGCTGCCCATTCCGGCAGCGAGGAGGAATAATGTAGGTTTCATGTGTCTGTTTTTAATTTGTGTATTTTTTAGAATGTGTATATTCTGAATTGATATTCTAATCGCAAATATAGTCTTTTTTGATAAGACACCAAAATATTTTTTAAAAAAATAGGACATGACTTGTTTTTTAAAAGTCATGTCCTGTGTGATTGCAAGGTGGGATTATTCAGCTGGGCTGAACTCGTCCTTTCCAACTCCGCAAAGCGGGCATTCAAAATCTTCTGGCAGGTCTTCGAACGGAGTACCTGGCTCAATGCCCATTTCTGGCACTCCCACTTCCGGGTCGTATTCCCATCCACATGTGTTGCAAACGTATTTTCCCATAATTGTTGTCTGTGTTTAAAAAAGTTAATAATTTTGTTTCCTGTTGCGAAGATAGGAAAAAATAGTACAATGTCCAAGCCGAAGCCCAAGTATTTCCTATTTTTTTACCGACACTCCGTTCCTGATGCCGTCTATGGTCAGTTGTTTTCTTTCTTCTCGTGGTCGCGTCTGCGGATTTCCACTCTTCTGATTTTTCCGCTGTTGGTTTTCGGAAGCTCGTCCACGAACTCAATCACGCGCGGATATTTATAAGGTGCGGTCTCGTGTTTCACGTGTTCCTGCAATTCCTTGATGAGTTCCTCTCCTGCCTTGTCCTTCCATTCTTTTCCAAGGATGATGGTGGCTTTCACCACCTCGCCTCTGATTGGGTCGGGCACTCCAGTGATTGCGCATTCCACCACGGACGGGTGGGTCATCAGCGCGCTTTCCACCTCGAACGGACCGATGCGGTAGCCGCTGCTTTTGATTACGTCGTCGGCTCTTCCCACGAACCAGTAGTAGCCGTCCTCATCGAAATAGGCAAGGTCGCCTGTGAAGTAGTAGTTGTCATGCCATACTTGGTTGGTCAGTTCTTCGTTGCGGTAGTACTTTCTGAACAGCCCTATTTGGCGCCTTTTGTCGGTACGTAGCGCAATCTGCCCGATTTTTCCAGGCTCGGTGACTGGCTGGAGCGACCCGTCGTTTTTCAGCAGTGTGACGTCGTATTGTGGGTTTGGTACTCCCATAGACCCTGGTTTCGGTTTCATCCACTTGAATGTGGCGAGGGTGAGGGTGGTTTCGGTCTGACCGAATCCTTCCATCAGGTGAATGCCCGTTGCTTTGAGGAATTTCTCATAAACGGCTCCGTTCAGTGCCTCCCCAGCTGTTGTGCAATATTCCAGACTCGACAGGTCATACTTGGTGAGGTCTTCCCTGATGAGGAATCGGAAAATGGTTGGAGGTGCACAGAGACTGGTCACCTTGTATTGCTCAATCTTGTGCAGTATGTCAGCAGGTGTGAATTTCTCGTGGTCATACACGAATACAGTTGCGCCCACAAACCATTGGCCGTAGAGTTTTCCCCAGGCAGCCTTCGCCCATCCTGTGTCGGCGATGGTGAGGTGGAGGCTGTTTTCGTGCAGGTTGTGCCAGTAGGCGGCAGTGGTGATGTGTCCAAGTGCATAGGTGTTGTCGTGAACCACCATTTTCGGTTCTCCGCTCGTGCCGCTGGTGAAGTACATGAGCATGTAGTCGTCCACGCTTCGGTCGGTGTAGCGGTTCACAAACGGTGCGGCTTTCCTCACGCCGTCATTGAAGTCCACCCATCCCTCGCGCATTTCGGGACCGATGCTGATCCGATGCTCCACGGAAGGACAGTCGGGCAGCGCCTCGTCTATATGATCCATGATATCTTCATCGCCGCAGCAGATGATAGCTTTGATAGTGGCCTTCTCGCATCGGTAAACGATGTCCTTGGCGGTGAGCAGGAAGGTGGCGGGAATGGCGATGGCTCCGATTTTGTTCAGGGCGAGCATCGATGTCCAGAATTGATGACGGCGCTTGAGGATGAGCATCACCATGTCGCCTTTTCCGATGCCGAGGCTTTGAAAGAAGGATGCCGTGCGGTCGCTCTCCTCTTTGAGCTGTCCGAAAGTGTAGCGAATCTCCTCGTCCTTGTCGTTGGTCCAGAGCATGGCAAGCTTGTCGGGGGCCTGTTCTGCCCATCCGTCCACAACGTCGCAGGCGAAATTGAAGTCTGCCGGAACTTTGAATTCAAAGTTTTTCTGGAAATCTTCCAGCGAACTGAATGTCGCCTGCTTTAAATATCTTTCTAACATATTGACTCTGTTTATGTTGTCGTTTCTCTTCACATTATTTAATTACGTAACGGAAACGGGAGGAATTGCACATTTTTACCTTTTTTATGCACACTTACTGAAATCTGATATGCAAAGTTCTTGCACACTTTATGCATTTTCTCTCTTTCTGCAAATCAAAGTTAGTCATTATTCAAAATAAAGTGTTTAAAAAAAGTGTTAAAAATTAGTAATTTACACAAACTTATCCTCTTTGTGCAAACTTCATGCAAGGATATTGCACACTTTCCCCAATTCTTGTGTATTTTTAATTGCACACTTTTTGCTTGAAATCCCCTCTATGGCTGTTTGAATGCCTTTTTTTGAAGTCGGGAAAAGGAAAAAACCGCCGGAACAGGGTGTGTCCAGCGGTTTTTTATGCTATGAGACAGCCGTTTGCTCTATTTCAGTCCGGCCTTGAGGCTGCGGATAACGGCGGAGTTGAATCCGGCGTGGTCCAGCTCGTTCAGACCCTTGATGGTGGTGCCTCCAGGGGTGGTCACCTTGTCGATGGCGGCCTCTGGGTGCAGGCCCGTTTCCCTGAGCAGGGTGACGGCTCCCTCCATGGTCTGCATGGCAATCTGCTGGGCGTCTTTCGGATAGAAGCCCATTTCCACACCGGCTTCCATCTGGGCGCGGATGTAGCGCATCACGTACGCGATACCGCAGCTGGCCATCATCATGCCAGGTCCCACCATTTTCTCCTCACACACGTTCACTTCTCCCACCATGGAGAACAAACCTTTCACCTTGTCGATGGACTCCTGAGAGGTGCCAACTCCTGGTGCAACAAAGGTCATGCTTTTGCCGAATTCGGCTCCGATGTTCGGGATGACATAGAAGAGGTGGGCATCCTCAATTCCGTCGGCCTCTGAGAGGTAGTCGGTGAGTTTGTCGGTGGTGATGCCGGCGGCGTCAGACACTACGATTTGCCTTGTTAGGTCGAGCGATGAGGCGATTTCCTTCGCCACCAGCTCCACGAGCCATGGCTTTACGGCTAAAATGACGATGTCGGCTTCCTTCACCGCTTTGGCATTGTCGGTGAAGGTGTTGATGCCTGGGAAATCCTGGTTGAAGCGTTCGAGTATCGTTTCAGCCCTGTCGGCGATGTTGATGCACGACAAATTTTCAATCACGCTTCCTTCTGCTTTTTTTGAGGCTGCCTTAGCCCATCCTTTGATTAGTGCGCCTCCCATGTTGCCGGCGCCGATAACTGCGATTTTCATGATGTGTGGATGTTGGATTATTATGGTTTTATGTATTTTGTTTATGAATCAACCAACCATCCTCTATTAGGATTATGTGAGAAGGTCGGTCGGGGTGGACCCGAATCAGTTGGCGCTCTCGAATTCCTTGAGGAACCTCACGTCGTTCTCGGAGAACATGCGGAGGTCTTTCACCTGGTATTTCAGGTTGGTGATGCGCTCCACACCCATTCCGAAGGCATAGCCTTTGTATTTCTTGCTGTCGATTCCGTTCAGTTCCAGCACTCTCGGGTGAACCATGCCGCATCCCAGGATTTCCACCCATCCTGTGTGCTTACAGAAGGAACAACCTTTTCCACCGCAGATGTTGCAGGAGATGTCCATCTCAGCTGATGGCTCGGTGAATGGGAAATAGGATGGACGGAGGCGGATTTTTGTGCCTTCGCCGAACATTTCCTGTGCGAAGAGGAGCAGCACCTGCTTGAGGTCGGTGAACGACACCTGCTCGTCAACGTAGAGTCCTTCCACCTGATGGAAGAAACAGTGGGCGCGGGCGCTGATGGCCTCGTTTCGGTAAACCCTTCCAGGGCAAATCACACGGATTGGAGGCTGTTGGTGCTCCATCACGCGGCTCTGCACCGATGAAGTGTGGGTGCGGAGGATGATGTCGGGATGGCTCTCCACGAAGAAGGTGTCCTGCATGTCGCGGGCTGGATGGTCGTCGGCGAAGTTCATGGCAGAGAACACGTGCCAGTCGTCTTCCACTTCGGGTCCCTCGGCGAGCGAGAATCCGAGGCGGGAGAAGATGTCAACGATTTCGTTCTTCACCAGGCTGAGCGGGTGCCGGGTGCCCAGCGGAAGCGGATAGCCGGTGCGGGTGATGTCGATGGAGTCGTCCACCTCGTCGGCTGAGGCGAAACTCTCGCGAAGTGCGTTGATCTTATCTGTCGCTTTGGTCTTCAGCTCATTGATCTTGATTCCGGTGGCTTTCTTCAACTCGGCTGGAACAGCCCTGAAGTCGTTCATCAATGCAGGAATCAGTCCTTTCTTACTCAGATACTTGATGCGCAGTGCTTCCACGTCGTCAAGCGAGGTGGCGGTGATTGTCTCTATTTCCGTCAGGAGTGCCTCAATTTTCTCTAACATTTTTCTTTATGTTTTGTTACTTAAGTTCTTTTTCTGGCTCTCAAAGCCTAAATTTCATGCAAAGATAAGCAATTTACTTCATATTTTGTCATTATAAAAAAAATAAACGCTAAATTTGCATAAAATTATGTCATTATTAATCGAAAACCCAGGTGTGCGGATGGCAAACACCTGTGTTTTTTGTCGCTATGAACAAAAGAAAACAACTGTTTTTTCTTCTTCCGTCTCTGCTGCTTGTCCTGACCTCCTGCTTTGATGGCAAGAGTGGAAAGGACGATGCTGCCGCCGCTGCTGATTCCGACAGCGTGCAGAGTGCTCAGCCGACTGAGCTTGAACTATTTGAGAAGCGGAAGATTCCAACCTCTGTGGATGCTAATTTCGAGGACTTTTTCTATACCTTCTCCACCGACGACGATTTTGCCGATCTGCGCACGGACTCTGTGATCACGTTGGTGGAGGATGGGGAACAACGCTCCCTTCCAAAAACGGAATGGAATGAGCGCCACCTGTTTAAATATCAGGAGCTTTATGCCTTTATCTATACCGATGACGACGACTTGGAACTCCTGAAAAGTGCGTCGATCGACAGTGTGGCCACCAGCTGGGTGAAACTCGATTCCACGCTGGCCGACCGCTATGAGTTTGACCGCATCGACGGCAAATGGATGTTCACCCGCATCGTCCGCCAGAAACAGCTCTCCCAGTCCTACGTCAACTTCCTTAAGTTCTATCAGCAGTTTATCGAAGACCCTGACTTCCAGTTGGCATCTCTCGCCAACCCCGTGAAGGTGATTTATGGGGGTGACAGCGAAATGGATGAGGGCGGCACTGACAACCTGAAGCCTGAAGACTGGAGTGAGTTTCATGCCCAGACTCCGATGCCGGAGAAGACCATCGTGCTGATGGACTACGGTCAGAAAATTGGCAACGGACCAGTCATCACTATGATGGTGCGCAGCATCACGGAGGCGGTCTATGCCAAATACCGCTTCCGCCGCACAGGTAGCCAGTGGAAGTTGCAGAGCATTGAGTTCCTGTAGGAAAATGCACTGTGAGTAATAAAGACAGAAGAAAGGAACCCAAGCATGGACTGTCCGTCCCGGAGTGCCCATGCGATAAAGAACCAATAGATTATGAGACGATTGCGGGATTATTCCCTTATCACAAACAATACATTTGGCATTGATGCCAAGGCAAAGGAATTTATCGAATATGATTCTGTGGCGGAGCTCGAGGCTGTGATTCCTGAGCTTCGAGACCGCACGGTTCTGCATATCGGTGGCGGCAGCAACCTCCTCTTCACCGGTGATTTCGACGGCGTGGTGCTCCACAGTAACATTCAGGAAATCGAAGTGACCCACAACGGCCGCAGTCATGTGGACCTGCGTGTGGGAGGCGGTTTCGTGTGGGATGAGCTGGTGGCGTTCGCCGTGGCCAACGGATGGAGTGGGGTGGAGAACCTCTCACTCATTCCTGGCG
This sequence comes from uncultured Prevotellaceae bacterium, assembly GCA_900314125.1. Taxonomy (GTDB): domain Bacteria; phylum Bacteroidota; class Bacteroidia; order Bacteroidales; family Bacteroidaceae; genus UBA3839. The sequence goes on from OMUD01000103.1 coordinate 9,621, forward strand.
AGGTGGGTGCCGCCGCGGTTCAGAACATCGGAGCCTACGGATGTGAGGCCAAGGACGTGATTGTGTCGGTGGAGACCGTGAATCTGACCGATGGATCCCATCGCACCTTCAAGAACGAGGAGTGCGGCTATGCCTACCGCCAGAGTGTGTTCAAGAATGAGCTGAAGGGATGCTATGCGGTGACCTATGTCAACATCAGGCTATCGAAGCAATTCCAGCCCAACACTGCTTATGGCAACATCCGCCAGGCGCTTGAAGGCAAGGAAGTTACGCCACAGACCGTGCGCCAGGCCATCATTGACATCCGCAATCAGAAGCTGCCCGACCCGAAGCAGATGGGTAATGCTGGCAGCTTCTTCATGAACCCCGTTGTTTCTCACGAAACCTTCGAGCGGCTGAAGTCTGCTTACCCCGACATGCCTTTCTACGATGTGCCCAATGGTGTGAAGATTCCGGCAGGATGGCTCATCGACCAGGCGGGATGGAAAGGAAAGGCGCTCGGACGTGCTGCCGTGCACGACAAGCAGGCATTGGTGCTGGTAAACCTCGGAGGTGCCACCGCATCTGAGATTGTGCGATTGAGCGAGACAATCCAAGCCGACGTGCAGCGCAAGTTCGGAGTGTCTATCAAACCGGAGGTGAATTTTGTGGGTGGTTCTGAAAAACAGGCAGGATTGAATTTATGAAACAAGCCCGTATCACGATTTTAGGAACCGGCACATCGTGCGGTGTGCCGCAACTGGGCTGCAATTGCCCAACCTGCACATCTTCCGATCCACACGACAAGCGGCTGCGCACTTCTGTTTTGGTGGAGGTGGACGACCCACAGGCAGCTGATGGCATCACACGCATCTTGCTCGATTGTGGACCCGATTTCAGGGCACAGATGCTCAACGTTGGCTTTCGCAGACTCGACGCCATCTTCCTCACTCACGAGCACTACGACCATGTGGGAGGCATCGACGACATCAGGCCTTTTTCTGTGTTTGGCGACATGACCATTTATGCCGACAACTATTGTGCCACACACCTGATCCAGCGCATCCCTTACTGTTTCACACCCAGGGACCGACGTTATCCAGGTGTGCCGAGTATCGACCTTGAAGAGGTGAAGCCAGGCGTACCGCAGCAGGTCAACGGTGTGGAAGTGCTGCCCGTGATGGTCTATCACGGAAAACTCCCCATCATGGCCTACCGCATCGGGCGGTTTGCTTATGTCACCGACATGAAGACCATTGAATCTTCTCAGGAAAAACTGTTGATGGGGGTGACCCACATGGTGGTCAACGGTTTGCGACATGAGTCACATCCCACTCACCAAACCATCGACGAGGCCATTGCTTTTGCCGACAAGCTGAAAGTGGAGGAAGCCTTTGTGGTCCACATGTCGCATCATGTTGCGCCTCATACAGAAGAGTCAGCGAAAATGCCTCCTCACCGGCATTTGGCATACGACGGGATGGAATTTTCTTGCGAGATTTGACAAAGCCGTCCTTACATTTATCTCAAAACCATTCATTCAACATGTTATTTATGAAGCATTTCATCATAACCGCTTTTTCTTTGTTTTTCATGGTTCTTTCGCTTTCAGCGCAGTCTCTCACGTTTAAGGAGGAGTTGATTGACGCTGGACTCACCCAGTGGTATCACCCCATCTCTGCCACATTTGTCTATACCAACACCAGTGGGGCAGCCCTGACCATTGAGGACGTGGACCCAGGGTGTGGATGCATGGAGCCGCAGTGGGATAAAAGCACCATCGCAGCCGGTGCGCAGGGACGCATTGTCATCACTTACAATGCCGAGCTGCTTGGCCGCTACGACCGCCTGATTGCGGTGAAGACCAGTGCTGACGAAACCCCTCAGATGATTCGGATGAAATGCAAGGTGGTGGATTACGAGGTGGAGCAGCCAAAGCAGGAAGTGGTGGAGGAAACGCCGGAACCCGTGGCTCCGGTACAGCCTGTAGCTGATGCCATCAACCTCTCCAAGCCTGTCCTTGCCCTGTCGTCGCCATACGTGATTCTCGGTAAGTTCAAGCCAGGAAAAATCCTGAAGGGGACGCTCGTCGTGAAGAACGACGGCAACGGCTTCCTGGCCATCGACAAGGTGCAGTCGCTATCCCAGGCATTGGTGGTCGATTTCGACCCCGTAGCGCTCGAGCACGGGCAGAAATACAAGCTGAAGGTGTTTGTTGACACATCGAAAATGAAGGGTCCGGACGACGTGTGTGAGTTCGTCATCCTGTCGAACGACCAGCGTGACCCGAACCACAAGGTTCAGGTGGTGTGTCAGTAGGTCTTATCAATTGATTTAATGGTTAACCCGAATCGGTCATTTTGTCTTAATGACCGATTCGGGTTAATCTTTCTTGACTGTGCCATCTCAGAACCACCCTTATTTCTATCTGATTTCGATATCGAGCGATTCCTGTTCAATCACGTTCTGTTTATAGATGGGTACCACGCCGTAGAGCGCTTTCACCTCTCCCATCTTTTTTCTCACCCTTTCCTTCACCGGTTCTTTCTCTTGCTGCCGGTCGTCTTTCACGCTTTCATTGATGGAACGGCAGCCGCAGAAACCCAGCATGACGAGAACGGCTGATGCCAGGGTGAGGCACAGTTGATGCAGTTTCTTCATTTTCTTATACTTTTGAGTTGCAAA
>OMUD01000050.1 GCA_900314125.1 uncultured Prevotellaceae bacterium
ATGACAAGTTTATCAGAATCAGCGGCTTTGAAGCTCATGTCGAGTCCTTTCACCGAATGGGTGAGCGCACCGACGGAGATGAAATCGACACCCTGCTCCGCATAGTCGCGGATGGTGTCGAACGTGATGCCGCCCGACGACTCCGTCTCATATCGTCCGTCAATCAGCTCCACGGCCTTGCGGGTTTCCTCCGGTGTGAAATTGTCGAGCATGATGCGGTCCACACCACCGTAAGCCAGCACGCGGTTGAGCTCGTTGAAGTCACGAACCTCAATCTCAATCTTCAGGTCCTTGCCCTTCTCCTTGAGATAGGCGTGGCAGCGGGAGATGGCGTTCTCAATTCCTCCTGCGAAGTCAATGTGGTTGTCCTTCAGCAGGATCATGTCGAAAAGACCGATACGGTGGTTCGTGCCTCCACCGATTTTCACGGCGAGTTTCTCGAGCATCCGCATTCCCGGAGTGGTCTTGCGGGTGTCGAGCACACGGGTCTTGGTTCCTTCCAGACGCTTCACATACTTGTTGGTCATCGTTGCGATGCCCGACATGCGCTGAAGGATGTTGAGCATGAGACGCTCTGTTTGCAGCAGGCTCTGCACCTTTCCTTTCACACTCATGACGATGTCGCCCGGTTTCACATGGGTGCCATCCTCGATGAAAACCTCCACCTGCATGGTGGGATCAAAACGGCGGAACACCTCCTTGGCTATCTCCACGCCTGCAAACACGCCCTCTTCCTTGATGAGCAGTTTCGACTCGCCCATGGCATCTTCCGGGATGCAGCAGAGCGTGGTGTGGTCGCCATCGCCGATATCCTCAGCAAAGGCAAGGTCAATCAACCTGTCGTTCAATTCTTCTACAGATAACATATTCTTGATGATTTTATGGTATTACACATTTAATTTGCAAACTTAATAAAAAAGTTTCAAAAGACAAAGAGAAAGGGCAAGAATGCAAACAAAAAAAATCGCTGGGCGATTCACGCTCAGCGATTCTGTTGTTGGAGGTGCCTGGCGGATTCGAACCGCCGTACACGGTTTTGCAGACCGTTGACTAAGCCACTCATCCAAGGCACCAAAACTGGGATTTCCCCGAAAAGTTTTGCAAAGTTAGTGTTTTTTCTTTTCTCTGCAAATTTTTTTCAAGTTTTTTAGCCAAAAATATGTCCAAATCAAAAGAAAGTCCTTATATTCGCAGAAAAGAACGACCCAATCATGGCAGAAATCAAGGAAAAAGTGGGCAGATACATTGCCGCAAAGAACCTCTTCACGAAGGGCGACCGGCTGCTCGTGGGCTTGAGCGGCGGTGCGGACTCGGTCTGCCTGCTGACGGTGCTGCATGAGTTGGGATACGAGATAGGTGCCGCCCATTGCAACTTCCACCTGCGCGGGAGCGAAAGCGACCGCGACGAGACATTTGTAAGGAATGTGTGTGGCCAGATGGGCATTCCGCTGCATGTGGCGCAGTTCCAGACGGCTGACTATGCCAAGGAACACGGACTGAGCATCGAGATGGCGGCACGCGAGCTCCGCTATGGCTTCTTCCAAGAAATCATGGCTTCCCAGGGTTACACAAAAACCGCCATCGCCCACCACAGCGATGACAACATTGAGACCCTTTTCATCAACTTGCTGCGGGGAACCGGCATCAAAGGCCTGTGCGGCATCCAGCCGCAAAACGGGAAAACCGTGCGTCCCCTGCTCTGCTGCAACCGTCAGGAAATCATGGAGTTTCTGAAAGAAAGGGGGCAAGACTACGTGACCGACAGCACCAACCTCACCACAGACTACGTGCGCAACAAAATCAGGTTGGAGGTGCTGCCGCTCCTGGAGAGCATCAACCCTGCCGCCCGGACCAACATCCTCACCACCATCGACAACCTGAACGAAGAGCACAAGGTGTATGCGTGGTCCACCGGACGAATGGAGGAAGAATGCAGCTTTGTGCGCGACGGAAGGCTCTATGTGGCGAAAGAAGGCCTGATGCGCTCCCCTTCCCCATTGTCGCTCATTCATGAAACCCTGCGCGACTGCGGATTCAACCGCAGCCAGCTGTTGCAGATCCTCAGGTCTATGGACAAGCCGGGTCGGATGTTCTATTCGGCAGAATTCGTGCTGACCATCGACCGCGACTACCTGATTGTGGATGGGTACGACGAGATGGAAACCTGGGAAGGAGAAGAGCTCCATTTCGACGGCAAACAAGGAACAGTGGAGCTGCCTTTCGGCACGCTACTACACTATGAGATAGTCCGTGCAGAGGTACTTGAGATTGACAAGTCGCCTGCCCACGCCTATCTCGACCTCAGCAAGTGCGGAACCAAGGCCACTATCCGCCATTACCGCCAGGGCGACAATCTGGTTCCATTCGGCATGAAGGGACGCAAACTCGTGAGCGACCTGCTCACCGACATGAAAAAGAGCAAGATTGACAAGAAGCGCCAACTGATTCTGGAATTCAACGGAACAATCGCATGGGTGGTGGGCCTGCGCAGCAGTGAGGAGTTCAAAGTGGATGAGAAAACGCAGAAAGTGCTGCACCTCATGATTGACAAAGACTGACAGCCTTTTCCGGCAGCACAAAATACCAACTGATGTTATCACAATTCCGTGTCATTCTGTAAAATTCTTGTTGCTTTGTTTTTTCTTGTTCTTTATATTTCGTAACTTTGCAAGGATTTTGGGGACAGAAATGAATCGAAGGAAATAAAAAGTTGTCCTACAACCCTTTAGCAAACATACATTTAAACCATACTATGGCAAAGAATATTGCATTGATCACCGGTGTGACCGGACAAGACGGATCTTACCTGTCGGAATTTCTTTTAGAGAAAGGTTATGAAGTGCACGGCATCATCCGCCGTTCTTCTGTTGACTACCGCGAACGTATAGCCCATCTTGAGGGACACGAAAACTTCCACCTCCACTATGGCGACCTGGGCGACTCCATGTCCATCCTTCAGGTGGTGAGCAAAGTCCGTCCTACCGAGATTTACAACCTTGCAGCACAGAGCCATGTGCAGGTGAGTTTCGACTCACCGGAATTCACAGCCGACGTAGATGCCACCGGCGTGCTCCGCGTGTTGGAGGCCGTGCGTTTGTGCGGACTGGCAGAGACCTGCAAAATCTATCAGGCCAGCACCTCCGAGCTTTACGGAAAGGTGGAGGAAGTGCCTCAGAGCGAGACCACTCCGTTCCATCCTTACAGCCCGTACGCCGTGGCAAAGCTCTATGGCTATTGGATTGTGAAGGAATACCGCGAGGCTTACAACATGTTCTGCTGCTCTGGCATCCTGTTCAACCACGAGAGTGAGCGCCGCGGCGAGACTTTTGTCACCCGCAAGATCACCCTTGCTGCCGCACGTATCGCACAGGGAAAGCAGGAAAAACTCTACCTCGGCAATCTCTCCAGCCTCCGCGACTGGGGTTACGCCAAAGACTATGTGGAGTGCATGTGGCTGATTCTTCAGAACAAGAAACCGGAAGACTTTGTGATTGCCACCGGTGTTCAGCATTCCGTACGCGAATTCTGCTACTATGCTTTCAAGCATGCCGGCATCGAGCTGGAATTCCAAGGTGAAGGCATGGAGGAGAAGGGCATCGACAAGAAGACAGGCAAGGTGCTCGTGGAGGTAAGTCCTGACTTCTACCGTCCAACCGACGTAGTGAACCTGTGGGGTGACCCAAGCAAGGCAAAGCGTGAATTGGGCTGGGATCCTGCCAAGACCAGCTTCGAAGAGCTGGTGAAAATCATGGTTGACCACGACATGGAGAAAGTTGCGGTTGAGAAAGCATCGGAGAGCATCCGCACCAACCTGGCAGAGTATCTGGAGAAAGGAATCGTGAAATAACAAAAGTCTGGAGGCTTCGGACACCGAATGTTGATACCGGCAAAAAAGGAGGACACCCTCTGGTGCAAGAACCAGTTCCTCCCAATGCCAAGTATTTCACCTTTCAAACATCATGTTATGGAGACCCAAAGAGAATATAAGCAAGAGTTATCGCCTTACATAAAAATCTACCTATGGGTGATGATAGCCTATTCACTTGTTGTGATTATTCACAACATTATCATAGGTGTGAAACATCCTGCAATTGGGATTGAGATGCTCTGTGTGACACTCCGCATCATCCTGAACCTGGCCGACATCGTCGCACTCATCATGATTCTGCGCAAAAAGAGCATCGGCGTTTGGATTTACGTATCGACCGCGTTTTTCTCCGTCCTGCTCAGCATGGCCTACCCACTGTTCATGTCGCCACTGGTCAAATACATCAATATCCTGATGAAAGTGGGATTGCTCATCGTCCTGAATTTCAAGCAGAACGGACTTACCGGCTATCAGTCGTTGGGCATGACCAAAATCGACGGCAGGTACATCGACGAATGGCTCACCGGTCACAAACGCTATATGTGACCAACCGGCCAAAGCACATTCCACAGAGAATCAACATAAAGTAAACGGGAAAAGAAGCCACAAACACTTCTTTTCCCGTTTATTATTCTCAAAGTCTGATGGTTATCTGAGATAACCTTTCGTGCCACAACGGGTGCATTTCTTTCCTTCGCAGAAACCTTCAACATCGGTGTAACCCTCACCATTGCATCTTGGGCAAAGCTTCACGGGACGAAGGTATTTGGCTGAAACCCAGCCTTTGCAATAATACTCAGTAATCATAGATGACACTTCCACATAGCAAAAGCCATTTTTCTTCTTACCCAAATAGCGCACCAACATCCCCTTGTCGAGTTGGCAAGGCTCTTCAGAGAAATCCTCTTTTGCCAAAGGGTATTGCTTGCCAGGTCCTGTCCTCACATTCACATTCTGACCCGTGCTGATAAATCCCTGTTTCTGCGCATTTGCTCCTGCAAAAGAAAGCATCATCACCAATAAAAGCAAAATCCGTTTCATAAGCGTCTCAGTTAGCTGTTCATAAAAAAAAATGAGATTATATGCAAAAATATGAAAAAATATCAAATCGTACAAATTTTTCTTTTTTTTCAAGAAATATTTCAAAAAATAAATCATAGATGTCATTTTCATTTCATCTGAAACTGCACTACACGATTCTTTGGGCTGATTGAAGAAAAACACTAACTTTGTGAAAAATATTCTATTCATGGTGAAAAAGAAAACAAAGAAGAACCTCAAACAACAACGTCAACGGTGGTTTCTTCTTGCAGCAGCCGCTGCTGTCGTGGCATACATCCTGATGACCACAATCCTTCCTGCACTGCGCAGCCGGAAGACCCCGCCCGTGAACGACGGCAGTCTCTCAAGCCGCTACAACAGCCTGTTCAACGACATGAACCCCACACAGCTGCAAGCCGCTGAGAAATATGGCATCACGCCAGTGAAGGACCGTTCGTACGATTTTGACTCCGACTCACTGCTGCAAGAAATCAGTCCCTGCAAATACTACGACATCGATGAACTGACCCACTCCGTCCCCTACCTCACCCAACCTGCCAAAGACCTGCTTGACGACATCGGCCTGATGTTCCGTCAGAAAGTGGATGAGAAAGGACTGGAGTCGTGCAAAATCATTGTCACATCCCTGCTGCGCACCAAGGCAGATGTGGCCAGGCTGCAGCAAGTGAACGCCAACGCCACATCCAACTCCACACACTGCTACGCCACCACCTTCGACATCACCTACCAGCGATTCCGGCTGACCGGACTTATTGGCGGAACCACCTACAGCGAGCAGTTGGTGGAGGCACTGGCCGAGGTGCTCCAGCAACTGAGGGAAAAAGGCAGGTGCTACGTACGCTTTGAGCGTAACCAACACTGCTTCCACATCACCAGCAGAGACTGACACTTCAAAATGTTAAAAGCATTATTGTTAACTCTTTTTAACAATTAAAAGGGCGTATTTTGTTATATTATACCTACTTTTGTGGTTGGACAGTTACAGACTTTTTATCAATTAGCAATATTTAGTCTCAAAACAGCAGCCTTAGACTATTTAGAAATATGGAAAAACCAAATAAAACTAAAAACCAACTACAATGAAAAAAAGAGTATTTTTAAGCACAATTATCCTGGCATCACTGGTGTGCATAGCCTTCACGTCTTGCTCCGATGATGACGGCAATGAGGAAGGTTCATCCTCTTCCGGCCAGATTGTCGGCACTTGGGAGATCGACCTTGAGCACACGCCATCCATTTCAATTGAAATCAATCCCAACGGTTCTACTCTCCCCACCCACAACAAGCCGAAACTCTGTTCGCACATTCAGTTCCTGAAGGACGGCACTTGCATCAAAGTCTATCATCTCGACCCTGAGGAGCTGGACAATAACAGAAAGGAAAATCTGGAGATTGATTTCTGCAAGTACAAGACGTCCGGGAAATCCATCACCTTCTTTGATGACAATCTGGAACAGGCGGCTGAATACGACGTGTTGGGAAGCAAGCTGTATCTGGCCTACATCAAAGACGACACACGGGTGGAATACGCTTACAGTCAGGTAGATGAAAAGGAGATGGAAGAGTATTACACCAAAGACAACATGGATTACCTGAGCTCACTCAGTGCCGACCTTGAAAAGTACCAGACGGATGTGGATTTTCTTGAACGCTACAAAGTTGACATGAGCCAGTATGAGGTTGAAATAGCCGACAAGAAAGTAAACC
>OMUD01000001.1 GCA_900314125.1 uncultured Prevotellaceae bacterium
ATCAATAATTATGAAAAAATCAATTTTTACATTAGCACTTATGATTATTTGTGCTGTTTCTGCCTATGCTCAGAAAAAATACACCGGAATCGTGAATGATCCTGACGGTTATACAAATGTAAGAGCTGCCGCATCAACAAAATCATCCATTGTTGACCGTATGGATGATGGCGACCTTCTTTATTACACACCTATGACTAATGGATGGAGTAAAGTGTATTTATATAGGAACTCTAAGTTTATTGGGTATATGCATACCAGCAGAATAAAAAGAATTGACATAAGCAAAATGTCTGACCCTCCAACGGATGATGAATTCCTTTCTGGCCGTATCGTTGACCCTGAAGATTCTTATGTCAATATAAGAAGAGGACCCGGCACGAATTATGCCATTTCGGGAAGACTTAATGTCGGTACTACTGTACTATACAGATACGTTAACGAAAACTGGGTTAAGGTATATAACAAACGAACGAAGAGCTTCCTTGGATATGTGGCTAGCAGCAGAATTTATTAATTTGAGTCATTAAGTAACGATAAAAAAAACTTGCTTATTTTTCCATCATTACTAAAAGAAACTTTTTAAATGCAAACTGTTATGAAAAAAATCTTTTCTTTATTCGTCTTAATCATAATGAGTGTGTCGAATATGTCGGCACAATCCATTTATCACACTTGGCGGGGAATGAGAGAAGCCGATGAAACGACTTCTTCATGGTTGTATATTGCTTTTATTGACGCAGACAATTCTTTTGCTATGGTTCAGGAAGCTTCTTTTGCTGATGAAGATTTAAGCTTTGACATTACAACAAGAGCTTATGGACTGTTCAGCTTCGATGGAGAAAAACTAAATGTAATGGTCAATGAAAACGAAACTACATCTACACTTGATGATATCACATTCAGTGATGAGATGGAAAGGCAGTTTAAAAAGAACAAGGCGCTTAAAGCAAATATGAATAATCAGGTTCGCGCTACTTTCAAGCAGACTAAAGATGATTTTGAAAAAGACCTCAACAAAATTGCTGAACGTTTCCGCCATTGCAAAGTTGTAGGCATTACTTCTACAAAACTCATTCTCCAAATGGGCACGGATGACGACGCCCCTATTGAAGTGTTCGAAAAAGACGATGACTTCGCATTGGAATGATACTGAAAAAAACTAATTATTAACTAATTCATTATTAATAAAATAATAATATTATGAAGCGTAAATCACGTTTATTAGTTGCATTTCTTCCCATTTTGACCATTCTGATGATTTCAGTGAGTGCTGCTTTGGCATGCAAGAGTAAAACTGAAACAACAGATATGACTGGAACAGCGGATTCAACAAAAACCTTTACTATTAAAGGTGTTTCTTTCGCTATGGTGCCAGTTGAAGGGGGATCTTTTATTATGGGGGCCACTGAAGAACAGGGAAGTGAAGCGGATGATGATGAGAAACCTGCTCATAAAGTGACAGTTTCAGATTTTTTCATCAGCCAGACAGAGGTGACTCAGGAATTATGGGAAGCTGTGATGGACACCACTGACAACCCTTCTGAATTCAAAGGTCCAAAGTTGCCTGTTCAAGCCATTACTCGTGTTGATTGCTATGATTTCATTGAAAAGCTAAACCAAGTTACTGGTGAGAAGTTCCGTTTACCAACAGAGGCGGAATGGGAATATGCGGCACGTGGGGGCAAAAAGAGTAAAGGTTATAAATACTCCGGTAGCAATACATTGGAGGAGGTAGCATGGTATGAAAGTAATGCTTTTGAAGGGCTGGATGAAAATGATCCTAACTATGGTATCCATGATGTTGCCACAAAGAAACCTAATGAATTGGGAATATATGACATGACAGGTAATTTGGATGAATACTGTGAGGACTGCTATGCAGATTATAGCAGTGAGGAACAGACAGACCCTTTAAAGACAGACCCTGAGCCAACTGTAGAGACTGAATACGTGGAAAGAGGCGGCAGTTGGTCTTCCTCACCTGAATTTTGCCGTGTTTCATATCGTTCTTATGGTATGATTCATAATAAAATGTTCTCTGGCATCCGACTTGTCCTTAGTGGTAAATAAAACAATTCTAAAAAATCATTATTAAATTAT
>OMUD01000305.1 GCA_900314125.1 uncultured Prevotellaceae bacterium
AGCAGCAGAAAGAACATCGCCATAAAGCTGATGCGCACTGATGTTGTCGGGCTTGAGCGACGTGCAACGTTCCAGGTCTGCTATTGCCTCCTCCAGCTTGTCCATGGCATAGAATGTCTTCGCTCTCCAATAAATCGCCTTGAAAAGATGCGGTGCCTCGTCAAGCACCTTATTGACAGCAGTAAGTGCTTTCCGCAGTTGTCGCTGCTGAAGCAGCAGCTTGACTTTTCCCACCGCCGCATCATGGCATTTCTGACTGATTCTCAATGCCTTGTCGTAGTTTGCCGTAGCCGCTTTCACGTCGTCGAGCCTGACACATTCCTCAGCCATGCGCACATATTCCTGCGCCAGTTCATCCAGCATCTTCTCCTTTTTCCTCACGACAGCCTTCAATTCCTTGATATCGTCATTCAACCTGTCGATTGTGCGGTCTTTAGCATTGATGACATCCAATTTTCTGCGTATATAGCGTCGTGGCAGTGGTTTTTCGATGTCATATCTGGCGTGGATCGCCACAAAGAAATGGTCGAGAAAAGCCTGGAAATCACCCGCATCGAATGCCTTCACCGCATCCTGATAGCTGATGTCGGCCTTCGCCATCTTGAGTGCACTCTGAACGGCAGCCTGATCGTTGAACGTTTTAGAAAAGCGGACCACAAACGGATTGACAAAAATGTCGGTACGCCGGATGTCCTGTTTCAACAGTATTCCTTCGAGCGAACGGCACCGGCTGAGCGCCACGTATGTCTGGCCACCCACAAACGCCCCTCCCGTGAGGTCGATGTTGACGCGGTTGAAAGTGAGTCCCTGGCTCTTGTGGATGGTGATTGCCCATGCCAGTTTCACAGGAAACTGGGTGAAGGTGCCAAGCAGGTCCTCCTCGATTTTCTTTTCTTTGTCGTTGTAGCGGTAGCGCACATTCTCCCACTGCGCCATGAACACATCGAAATGCATGCCTTCGTCAGTGACGACATAGAGACACTCCCCGTTCTCGCTCACTCCTTCCACCATACCGAGAGTTCCATTCACCCATTGCTTGTCCTGGTCGTTCTTGATGAAGATGACCTGAGCGCCCACCTTCAGTTCAAGATTCAAAGAGGTAGGCATGGAATTTTCCGGAAAATCCCCTTGAACGGCTCCTTTGAACGTGAATTTCTGGGAATCGATGGCGTCGAGGTTTCGCTGGTTGATGCTGTCCACCACATCACGTCTCGTTGCCAGCGTGATGGTGAAGTTCTCCTGCGGATTGTCCACCCCATCGTGAGTTTCCGCCGCCGTCTCATCCACCCTCATGTGGAGGAGCTGGAGGTCGGCATCTGTAATCTCGTTTTTGCGGATATGGTCGAGAATCCCGATGAATGCTGGGTCCGACTGCCGGTAAACCTTGGTAAGTTCCACAGACACAAGCTGCATCTGCCTGAACACATGTGCCGCAAAGAAATAAGGCGACTCATAAAAACGGTTGATGATGTCGCGTTCGTCGCGTGTGACCACCGGCTCCAGTTGAAAGACATCCCCCACAAGCAGCATCTGCTTACCCCCAAAGGGGATTCTCATGTTTCCGGAATAAACCCTCAGAATACGGTCGATAAAATCGATGATGTCGGCCCTGACCATGGAAATCTCATCAATGATGACCAATTCAAGGCTTTTGATGAGTTTCACCTGTTCCTTGTTGTATTTGAGGAATGCCCTGAGTTTGTTGGTAGTGGCATAGTCTGGATTGTCGGGGGTGAGAGGATGGAACGGAAGTTTGAAAAAACTGTGGAGCGTCTGCCCTCCCACATTGATGGCGGCAATTCCCGTAGGTGCGAGCACCACGGACTTTTTCTTTATTTCATCCCTGATATATTTGAGGAAAGTGGATTTCCCAGTCCCCGCCTTTCCCGTGAGGAAAAGGGAATTATTGGTGAACTTGATAATGTTCAACGCGTTTTTAAACTGGGGATTTTCGAGGTCCATGAAAAGGGATGAAAAAAATATTTATTCAAAGAAATCGTCATCAATCTGTGTCTCGACAGGTTGCTGTTCCTCCGCATTCGACACATCAATACCATTAGATATGTCCTCCTGCCTGTAGTTGCGCACGGTGTCGGGTTTCGGCATCGGCTCCGGCGGTTCGTTGGAATGTCGGCGGGAGAAGTTGTCGTCGTAATAGTTTCCATCGTCTTCCTCTTCCTCAGGTGTGTAGTGCGAATAGGTTGACGGTGCGATGAAATTCCTTGGCGGAGAGAATTTTGCCCTGTACTGTCTGAGATTGTTGTCGGCCAGTACTTTATTCATGAAATAACCAAACACAGGCAAGGCAGTACGTGCTCCCTGTCCGAGTGCACCATTCCGGAAGTGAATACTTCTGTACTCACCTCCCACCCAAGCTCCAGCCACGAGTTTCGGTGTGCATCCCATGAACCACGCATCGGAATAGTTCGATGTGGTTCCGGTCTTTCCGCCCACGTCGCACTTGGTGGAATCCACAAAATCCCATATACGTCTTGACGTTCCTCCTGGGTCGTGCGTACCCGCCCTTAGGAGTTGCTGCATGAAATAGGCAGAGCGGTAGGACAGCACCTTTTCAGGCGGATCCACATTGTTGTTGCAGTCATAAATCACATTGCCATCGCGGTCCTCAATGCGGGTGACAAGCACTGGTTGCCGGCTCATGCCTTCGTTGATAACGCAAGCATAGGCGCTGACCATATCGAGGAGCGACACATCACATGCACCGAGGGAGATGGCAGGTGTGGATTCCAGCTCCGTCTTGATTCCCATGCGGTGTGCGAGAGCAATGATATTGGATATTCCCACTTCCAATCCAAGCCTTGCCGCGATGGTGTTGACCGACTTGGCGAATGCCTGCCGTAGTGTCATTTTCTGTTCGCTGCTTGCTCCTCCCGAGTTCTTCACCCTCCATGTGTTGGTGTGGTTGTTGGAGTCCTTGTATTTGATAGCTGTGGAAGTGTCGAGCCTCCGATCCATCGGCACGAGTCCGAGATTCTCGAAAGCAGCCGCATAGACAAACAATTTGAAGGTGGAACCTGGTTGGCGTGTGGCCTTGACCTTGTCGTATTTCCAGGTGTTGAAATCCACATCGCCCACCCATGCCTTCACATATCCGGTCTGTGGCTCCATTGCCACAAATCCGCAATGGAGGTAGCGCAGCATATATCTGATGGAGTCCATGGACGACATGGTTTTCTCAACTTTCCGGTCGGAGCCAGTGTAGGCGAATAGTTTGACCTTATGCGGGAGGTTCATGTAATAGTCCACCGAATCCGGTGTGTCCATATATTTGGCTTGCAGCTCTTTGTAGTAATTCGTTGACTTGGCAATGTTCTCAACGAAATTCTTGATGACACGTCCTCTTTTGTCGCGCCACGGCTGCTGCCCCCTCCAGTGGTCCTCAAAACGCCCTTGGAGTTGGTTCATCTGCTTCATCACCGCCTGTTCGGCATAACGCTGCATACGGGTGTCCACGGTGGTGTAGATTTTAAGACCGTCGGTATAGAGGTTGATGTCGTTGTAAGCACACCATTCACGCAGGTAGTCTTTGACCGCCTCCCTGAAATATTGCGCCTGTCCATCGAACGGTGTCTCGATATTGTAGTGGAGCTCAATCGGCTTGGCCTTCGCCTCTTCCGCCTCAGATTTTGATATCATGTTGTGGCGGTACATGTTGTCGATGACCACGTCGCGCCGCTGCTTGCTGTTGTCGGGGTTGATCATCGGATTGTAGAGCGTGGTGGCCTTGAGCAGTCCGATAAGTGTGGCAGCCTGCTCGATGGTCAGTTCCTTCGGCGTGGTGTTGAAAAAAGTCTTGGCCGCCGTCTTGATTCCATAGGCGTTGCTTCCGAAATCAACTGTGTTGAGATAGAGGGTGAGAATCTCCTTCTTGGTGTAGAGATTCTCGATTTTATAAGCTGTGTTCCATTCTTTCGCCTTCATGATGAGCATCTTCAGCCCAGGCACCTTGCACAGGAGTCCGTTTGTGTATTGCTGCCTCATCTTGAACATATTCTTGGCCAACTGCTGAGTGATGGTGCTGGCACCGCGAGGGCTGCCTTGGATAATGTCTTTCAAAGCGCCGAGAATACCCTGATAGTCCACACCATTGTGCTGATAGAAGCGTTCGTCTTCTGTGCTGATGAGCGCCTGAACCACATAAGGTGAGATATCCTCAAATCTGACGGCTGAGCGATTTTCTGTGAAATATTTTCCGATAACGACATTGTCGCTACTATAGATGACGGACGCCTCGCTGTACATAGGATTCTCCAACATGGACAGTGAAGGCGACTTTCCAAACAGCCACAAGAAATTCACATCCACCGCTCCCATGAAAAGGAAGAAAAGGATGAAAAAAGAAGCGATTGGAGTGATGATCCGCTGATACCACTTTCCCCGGTATTGTGCCCAATACCAGCTCCAGAAACCGGTTTTCCTCTTTTGCCTGTTGTGGCGGTGACTGTATTGTTGTTTGCGTGCCATACGCGAAAGGTTCAAAAATGGTGGTAAAAAGTTCAATCAGCGAAGATACAAATTATTTGCTATATTCACAACAAATTCATTATTTTTTGCTCACAGGCATCGAGTGAGAAGGCGTCCAAATCAATCCATTCCACCTCAGGGTCTTTCTTGAACCAAGTGAGTTGCTTCTTGGCATACACCCTGGTGTTCTTCTTGATCCGCTCCACAGCGAAATCCAGTTCCCATGTGCCGTCGATGACATTGAAGAGTTCCTTATATCCCACAGTGTTGAGCGAGTTGAGGTGGCGGTAAGGATAGAGCCCCCTCACCTCCTCCATCAGTCCTTGCTCCATCATCAGGTCCACCCTCCGGTTAATCCGTTCAAAAAGCACCTGCCTCTGGCGGTTAAGGCAGACTTTCACGATGCGGAACGGCCGTTGTTTTCTCACCCCAGTACGAAATTGTGAGAAAGGACGTCCTGTCATATAATAGATTTCGAGCGCATGGACGATGCGTTTTGTGTTTTTCAAATCCGCAATGGCATAATAGTCGGGATCCACCAGCCTCAGTTCGCTGAGCAGCGCCCGCTCTCCCTCTTGCCGGAGTCTGTCCTTCAAGTGTTCACGCACATCTGGGTCAACAGTAGGAATGTCGTCAATCCCATTGCAGACTGCATCGATATACATCATGCTGCCCCCGGTCATCACAACCACCTCCTGTTTCTCAAAGAGCGTGTCCATCAGCTGTGTGGCTTCCTGCTCATACATTGCCGCACTGTAGTATTGGTCGAGTTCGAGAGTATGCACGAAATAGTGGGTCACCTGGCTCAGCTCTTCCTCCGATGGTGCAGCCGTGCCAATACTCATCCGACGGTACATCTGCCGGGAATCCGCCGACAAGATACAAGAAGACAAGAGCTTAGCAATACGAATGCTAAGCTCTGTTTTTCCCACGGCCGTAGGACCGGTTATGACAAGCAGTGTTTTCAAATTTCCACAGTTTTGATGAATCGTAATCAGAATGGTTCTCCATCAGAGATGTCGAGCCCTGAGATGTCGAGATCCTCATCGTTGAACTCATCCGACGTCATGTCGTCGTCGATAAAATCAGAGTCGCCAGTGACAGGATTCATGGCCATCAGATCATCAAAGTCCATCTTCTGCTGAGGCGGATTGCCCTGACTTCTCGAGACAACCGGTTTGTCGAGATGTTTGCCGGAAATGATTTCCGACAGTTCGATGAAGAACATCCGTTCCGCCAGCATATCGAAAGTATAGAGCAGATGCTGCTTCTCATCGATGAGCAGTTCATTGAGTTTGGTGGAGTCCATGACGTATGAGTCCTGGTCGGACTGTGTGTCCATGTCGAAAAGAGTGATTTCCTGGGCTTTCTCCCATCCGTTCTCACAAATGGTGAACGACGCCATCTCTGACGAGTCGTATCCGCAGGTATCGACAATAGCCTGATGCAGGTCGAAGAATGTGGCTCCGGCATCGATTTTGATTTCCCTCATGAAGTCTTCCACTTCATTGGATATGATGATAAATCTATAGACCATGGCAGATATTTATAAGATTAGGATTGATATGAATCTATTGATATCCATTTATATGCTGATGATGTCATCTAATAATTCCCCTTTCCGACTTGGATACGAAATCAATGATGTACTCCACTTCCTTGCACATCGGGATACCGAACTTGATTTGGTCGATAGCCTCCTTGATGGTGAGGTTGCTGTTGTAGATCAGTCGGTAGGAATCATGGATGTTCTCAATCACATCTCTCGGGAACTGCCTTCTGCGCAGACCCACAATGTTGAGTCCGGCATACGCAATCGGCTCTTTTCCGCCAATGATGAATGGTGGAATGTCCTTGCTCGTGCGGCTTCCTCCCTGCACCATTGTGTATCCTCCGATACGGCAGAACTGATGAACGAGCACCACCGCGCTGATGATGGCAAAGTCATCGACAATAACCTCTCCCGCAAGTTTAGTGGAGTTACCCATGATGATGCCGCTTCCAAACTGACAGTCATGAGCGATATGGGCGTTTTCCATGATGAGGTTGTTGCTTCCCACCACGGTTTTACCTTTGGACGCCGTGCCACGGTTGATGGTCACATTCTCACGTATACGGTTGTTGTCGCCAATGATGGCGAGCGTTTCCTCTCCCCTGAACTTGAGGTCTTGAGGAATACCACCGATCACCGCTCCTGGAAAGATGGTGTTTCCGCTTCCCATCCGGGTACCTTCGAGCAGGGTCACATTATTCATCAGGACATTATTGTCGCCGATTTCCACATTCTTGTCGATGAAAGAGAACGGACCGATTTCGCAGTTCTCACCAATCTTGGCAGAAGGGTCGATATATGCCAACGGGCTGATTTTTGCCATTTATGCTGAATTTATGATTAAGAACCATGAATGCCATGATTCACATTTTCATTCCAATAAAAAAACTTATTCCTTATTCTTGACGATTTGTGCTGTGAATTCTGCTTCGCCCACGAGCGTGTCGCCCACGAACATAAGTCCCCGCATGGAAGAGATGCCATGCTTGACCGGTGCGAGCAGCCGAACCTTGAAAATGAGCGTGTCGCCTGGCACCACTTTCTTTCTGAATTTCACATTGTCGATCTTCATGAAATAAGTGGACCACTTTTCAGGTTCCTCAAGCGAGTTGAGCACGAGAAGTCCTCCCGCCTGTGCCATGGCTTCAATGAGAAGTACGCCCGGCATGACAGGCTCATCAGGAAAATGTCCTGTGAAGAACGGCTCGTTGATGGTCACATTCTTCACTCCCACAATACAGTTCTCATCAATAGAAATGATTTTATCGACGAGCTGCATCGGATATCTGTGAGGGAGCATGGTGCGGATTTTGTTGACATCCAGCACCGGTTCCTTATCGGGGTCGTAAGGCGGACACTGCACTTCATGCTTTCTGATGTCCTTTCTGAGCAGCCGAGCGAATTTGTTGTTGATGGAATGTCCCGGCTTTGTGGCGATGAGTCTTCCCTTGATCCTGCGCCCCACGAGTGCAAGGTCGCCGATTATGTCGAGAAGTTTGTGGCGGGCAGTCTCGTTAGGCCATGTCAAAGGCTTGTTGTTGATATAGCCCAACTGCTTGGCATCCTTGTGTGGAATGCCGATTTTGTCGGCCAAAGCATCATAACGTTCCTGCGAGAGCTCATTCTCATAAATGACGATGGCGTTGTCGAGGTCGCCTCCCTTGATCAGTCCGAGATCGAGAAGCGGCTCTATTTCCCTGACGAACACAAAAGTCCTTGCAGAAGAAATTTCCTGAGGGAAGTCACTGAGAGAGTTGAGCGTGGCAAACTGGCTGGCAAGGATTCTGGAATTGAACTCAATCATGATGTTCACACAGAAGTCGTCATCAGGCACGAGGATGATATGCTCACCGCGTTCCCCTTTGATTTCAATCTTATGCTTGACGATGAAATATTCCCTGTTGGCAGCCTGTTCCTGCACTCCCACCTTTTGAATCTGCTCCACGAATATGGCTGCAGATCCGTCGAGGATTGGCATTTCTGGTCCATCAAGCTGAATGAGGCAGTTGTCAACCCCCATAGCATAAAGCGCCGCCATGGAATGCTCTATGGTACTCACTTTCACGTCACCTTTCGAGAGGACAGTTCCTCTCTGGGTGTCGCCCACATTCTCAGCAATGCAGTCGATGACAGGTTGTCCTTCAATATCAATACGCTGTATCTTGTAGCCGTGGTTTTCAGGAGCCGGCAAAAATCTGGCATGGATAAACTGCCCGGTGTGCAGTCCTTTTCCCTCAACCGCGAACTCACCTTTTAGCGTCTTTTGCTTTTGCATATTTCTTATTTGATTTTTTCTTTCAGTGATTTCAGTTCTTCTTTCATGCGTGCAAACTCCACGACCATGTCGGGCAGACTCTTGAGCGCAGCCGACTGACGTGCGAATGTCTTGTGGTCAACAGCAGGGTATCCCATCATCACGGCACCTCCTCGGCGTGCGAGATTACCACCCGGCACACCCGACTGGGCACCGATGCTGGTCTTATCGCCCACATGGATATGACCAGCAATGCCAACTTGTCCGCCGAACATGCACCACTTACCCACCTTGGAACTTCCAGCCACACCCGTCTGCGACGACATAACGGTGTTTTCGCCCACCTCAACATTATGGGCAATCTGCACCAGGTTGTCGAGTTTCACACCTTTACCGATATGTGTGGCACCCATGGTTGAGCGGTCGATGCACGTGTTGGCACCGATCTCCACATTATCCTCAATCACCACGATTCCAATTTGCGGAATCTTTTCATAACCGTCGGCGGTTGGTGCAAATCCGAAACCATCGGCACCTATGACAGCCCCTGCATGGATAATGCATTGGTTGCCCACCTTACATTCTTTATAAATAGTGACATTGGGATTGATGACAGTGTCGTGTCCGATTTCCACATTGTCCTGAACAACCACGCCAGGATGGATGTCGCAATTGTCGCCGACTTTCACATTGGCTCCGATATAGGCGAAAGGTGCCACATAGCAATCAGCTCCAATATGTGCGGTTGGGTGCACAAACGCCTTCTCGCTCACGCCCACAACTCTTTCTCCCATTGACTGGTAGATGGTGAGCAGCTTGGCGATGGCTTCATAAGCATCATCAACCCTCACAAGTGTGGCTTTGACAGGTTGCTTTGGTACAAAATCCTTGTTGACAAGCACCACAGAAGCCGTGGTCTCATACAAGAACTTCTCATATTGCGGATTGGCAAGAAAAGAAATGGCTCCAGGCACACCTTCCTCAATTTTTGCGAAAGTGGAAACCGTTGCTTCCGGGTCTCCATCGACCACTCCTCCGGCGAACGCCGCAATTTGGTTAGCAGTAAATAACATGTAGATAGAATTACTGAAATTACGTTGTTACTTAAATTCAAAATGCAAAAATAGTAAAAATAATGCAATTATTAAAAAAGTGGTACTATTTTTTGTCAAAAAGTTTTCCAAATGTAGTATTACGACACAGAACAAGTGGATAATCGATGAATGAAGTACAAAAAAAATGGGTTTAAACAATAGAAAAGCTAGTCATTGCCATGACGAATTACTTTTGTTAAAAAACGTTAAGAATATGTAAATGTTCCCATCAGAAGATTAAAATTAGTAAAGATTTGCTTAAATTCGTAAAATATTTAAGAATTGTGTGAAAAAAAAGGCTACTAACTCCTAAAAATCCACTTTAGTCGGGCATTTCCAGCAGGATTTCGCCGGACGATTGTGGTTTTGTTCAAGTATCTAATAACCAACCAAATAAAACTATAACTAATTATAAATTATTATGAACAAACGCTTAACTTCGATTGCGCGCATATGCTCAAAAGGCCTATGCACAATGCTTTTGTTGGGTAGTTTGTATGCTTGTAAGGATGACTACAAGTGGGACGACACCACTCCTGGTTATCTGAACTCAAGTATCTACGACTATCTGAAGAGCAACGGCAATTACACCAATTACGTCAAGCTGATTGACGACTTGGACTATGCGGAAGTTCTCGACAAGACAGGTAGTAAGACCCTGTTTGTGGCGGACGACAACGCATTTGCTGATTTCTATGCGAACAACGCATGGGGTGCGAAAAGCTACGACCAGCTGACGACAAGTCAGAAAAAGCTGTTGCTCAACTCCTCGATGCTGAACAACGCCTATCTGCTTGAGATGATGTCAAGCACGACTGGTCCGAATCCAGGTCAGTGTCTGAGGCGCGAGACATCCTCCACGGTTCTGGACTCTGTTCCACACTTCACGGCCGAGGAGCTTCCGACCACTTACAACGAGTCAGACAAGGACTACTGGAAACGCTTCAGGACTCCAGAGAAAGGCGGCATCTACATGGCGCTTGACAACACAAGCCCGATGATGACCCATTTCCTTGCCACGCAGATGCGCAACAAGGGCATCACCGACAATGACTTTAAAGTGATCATGGGCGTTGAGCGTGACAAAAACGATGCCTACGTTTACGACTGCAAGGTGGTGGAAGGCGACATCGTGTGTCAGAACGGTTACATCAACCGTCTGGACAAGGTGCTCATCACCCCTCAGAACATGGCAGAGGTGATCCGCACGAACGATCGCACACAAGTGTTCAGCCACATGCTCGACCGCTTCTCCGCTCCATTCTACAACGCTGCCCTGACCGCAAGCTACCGTCTGCTCTACGGCAACCAGGTTGACTCCGTGTTTGAGAA
>OMUD01000023.1 GCA_900314125.1 uncultured Prevotellaceae bacterium
AGCACTCCGTAAATTTTCCCACTTTTCTTGTGTGTTCGCAAAAAAAACACTACCTTTGCAGTCGCATCTGCGCCTGTGGCGGAATTGGCAGACGCGCTAGACTTAGGATCTAGTTCCTTCCGGAGTGCAGGTTCGATTCCTGTCAGGCGCACAACTTATGTTGCAAAAAAGGAAGTTTCAGTGTTGAGGCTTCCTTTTTTTGTATATTTCCACTTATTTCAATGACTTGAGAATCCGTTCTTGTTCTTTTTTCAGATACTCATTGAGTGTTCGTTCTATTTCGGGATAGAAGTCGTTGAGCGTGGGATATTGACTGCGACTGCCTATGTAGTTGCGGAGCGCGTTGACCAGCTCGGGCATCCAGCGGAAATCGCGTACCACTTGGTCGAGCATCTCCCGCTGAATATGCTGATTATCAAATCCGTTCTCCATCATGTAGATGATGACGGCTGCGCGCACGATACTTTCATTCACTACCGTCTGCCATGAGTTGTAAGCCTGCCGTGTCATGGAATAAGCTGTGAGTTTCAGCATACCTTGTCCCGTTCGTTGCTACGATATTGATGGCCATCGTCATCACAGCGTCATGACTGATACCGTGTTTTGCACGCAGAGTCTGATAATAGCCTACAGTTGGGTGCTTCTCATGTGGGGCAAACCATTCTTCTGTGTCTTTTGTATAGAGTCCACCCATGTCCATACGATACTCCTGAAATCCTGCTGTACGTGAGAGAATCGACATGAGTTCCACTGTTTCAGATACTTCGGGCTTTATTTGAGCCATGCTGGTCATTGTTATGACAGCTAACAGTATGCTAATTATAAGCTGCTTCATTTTGTGAAATTAAAACTTTAGTAGTTGCAATGTACTTTTGATTCCTGTCTTTAGGGTTTTCAGGATTTGTCATCTGCAAGAGTCCAAGTTCTATAAGTGGTACAATGTGGCTTTGTCTGTTTTTGGATTGATTAGAGATACCGAGCATTTCCATTATTTCACTTGAAGAGCGTGGAACAGTGCAAAAATCAATAATTCTTTGCTGGTTATCGGATATTTGACGGTTACTTTGATGGTTACTTTGATGGTTACTTTGATGGTTATCTCCTGCTATTTCCTTCTTGGTTTTTCTGAAACAAATGGTTATAGTTTTCGGCCCTTCATGATATGTAGGAACAGGCACACCTTTCTCAATACAAATGTCACACATGCGTTTAACTCCAGAGCCCCAGCTTTCAAGGAATGTCGTCTGATATAATACGTGAGCGATAGTTTGGTTGTGAGGAAATGACTCGTGCGGAAGCATAATATTTTCTGATGTAATGCCAATTGGAAAACGACCAGGATTTACTATTTCTATTCTATCACTATAAACGGCAAGGCTGACTGATGCACTGGGATCATCATAACTGCGATGGCAAAGGGCATTCGTAAGTGCTTCTCTCAATGCAGGCAAAGGAATTTCAAGTTCTTCCTTCCTTTGGAGTCCGATAATCACTCCGCTGAGGTTGAGGTGACGGAAACAGAATGCAATCCCAGCATCAAGCAATTCAAAAAAATTTCCCGACTCTCTTTTATTGTCAATAAATATATTCTTGTCCGTGCCTTTAAAACATGCCATACGTAGAAGTAGTTGAGGATAGTTATCGGTGTTTTTTCCAAAAAGCATGACAGCTGCATTAGTCAGCTTATCATCTTTCATGAGTTTCATCTTCTTTAGAAGTGATGAGATGTCGTCTATTTCAGCAGAAGCATTAAGCCGCCCACCGGAAACACCCAGTCTCACAGCGCCTCTGACACGGTTCTCATCAATGTCTTCCATCTTGTAGCCTTCAGCAATCTGCGAATCCCATGCGAATTTAAAAGGTGAGTGCTCTTTCAATCTTTCCTCAAACATATATCTTGGCATGGGTTGTGTTGTGCTCTCAACCTTATAGTATGGACTTCCATGGTATGTATAGGGTGCACCACCACGAACCCATTCCTCAAAATGTAAAGCAATCACTTGCTTTCCGTTTGATTCTGGGACAACAATATATTCAACCACAGCATCCACCAATGGCTCCAATCCCGATAAAGCTCGAGCAATTTCCTGCTTAGTATTATCTGTGACATCTTGACCGAGGATGCGATGCGAAGTCGGTGTGACACCAAAGATAAGCCAGCCCCCATCTGAGTTAAGGAATGCGCAAGCTGTATGCATAGCATCTTTAAGTTCGCCTGTGGTTTTCTTTAACTCTAATGTGCGTGATTCGTCTGAAGCTACTAATTTCTCTATGTCTTTTATCGTCATTATTCTTTTTTTATTAACAAAATT
>OMUD01000003.1 GCA_900314125.1 uncultured Prevotellaceae bacterium
ACCGCTTTGAGTGGATGAACACGGAAAAGGCAAGGGCTGCTGGTGAGAACCGGCAGCCCTTGCTTTTTTTCAACTGATGAAAAAGGGGGATATGAAAAAGTTTTCGTAAAAATCTGTGATAATTCGGATATAAGTTGTATTTTTGCAAAAAGAATTCGGCATGGCGGGTTGACCCTCAGAAAGGTAAAGCCTGAAGGCAGCCTTCCATGCAGAAAAGCAAGATCCAAGAAGAGACAGAATATATGGAGTTCATAAAGACAGCGCTTGACGGCGTGGTAATCATAGAGCCAAGGGTGTTCTTCGACAGCCGAGGCTATTTTTTTGAGTCGTTTTCTAAGCGTGAGTTTGACAAGGCAGTGATGCCGGTTGAGTTTGTTCAGGACAACGAGAGCAAGTCGGTGTATGGTGTTGCCCGTGGCCTGCATTTCCAGCGTATGCCTTACAGCCAGAGCAAGCTGGTGAGGTGTGTCCGTGGTGCTGTGCTCGACGTGGTGGTTGACCTCCGCCACGGTTCTCCCACATTCGGCCAGCATGAGGCAGTGGAGCTGACAGAGGAGAACCACCGCATGCTTTTCATCCCCCGTGGTTTCGCCCATGGATTCTCGGTGTTGAGCGATGAGGCTGTGTTCCAATACAAATGCGACAACTACTACCATCCGGAATCGGAGGGGGGCATCAGTATCGGCGACACGTCGCTGGGCATCGACTGGCGAATACCTCAGGATTCGCTCATCCTGAGCGAGAAGGACCTCCACCACCCCACCCTGGCCGAGGCGCCTGTGGACTTCAGGTATGGTGAGAATCTGTATATGACTGATTGAGCATCAAACGACGAATTATCGCAAATTGGTTTTTTATTTGAAACGACGAATTAATGCGAATTTACGAATTTTTCAAAAATGCGATTAAGCCAAATGAGAAATGATAGGCTTGCTTAAGCATTTCCATGGCGAAGCATTTTCAGTGAAACTAAATGAGCAAAACCAAGCTTGTTTGAGATTTGCCATGACCGAGCGTTGTGTTTAGCTCGGTTTGCGACGGCTGAACCTTCAGGTTCACTAAGGAGTTATCCCAAAGGGATTCCTTCTTGAGTAAATCAGCGAAGCCAATTAATACGAATTAGGCTTTTACAATCATTTTGAAAATAATAGATTAAAAAACGGGATGAATCCATGGGCGGAGCCCTTTGAAAGGTATTTTGTCTGAACATCCCGAGCAAGCTCTGATGCTCATTGAAAATTCTTTTCAAACAACTGCGTTGAAATGGATTCTATCCCTTGATAAAAAGTCCACCACTGCGTGGCGGAGAAAAAACGCACTGCGTGCTCAATAAAAAGCCATCCGGATGAGGGGGCATGTCCCGCAGTAGAGGGTGTGTCAAAATAATGTTAAGTCGCCTGACGGCGAGAAATCCTACAAATCCACCCAAATCTAACAAATCATAAACTATTGATATACAAGCTAAAGGATTTTTGAAAGATTTGAAAAGATTTGATAGATTTTCTTCGGCAATCCGCTCCGCCATGGCAAAATGTGAGCAAGCCCCCTTTTGCTCATTTAGCTCAATCGCGGATTTTCACCGTTAGGCGACTAAACACAATTTTGACACACCCCCCGTCATTATGTGATACTACTATTGTTGCGCTTTAGCGATAATCGCCTTGTCTGGGCTTCCTACGGCTCTGATTTGTCGTAGTATGCGAAAGACGTTTTAAACATCAGCGGCTGCAAGTCTGAAGACTTGCAGCCGCTTGGTTATAGAGAGGTTGTCGTTGCTATGGATTACCAGAGGGAGTTGGTTTTGGTGCCTTCCTGGGAAGAGAGGAAGTCCTCAAACTCATTGCGGGACTTTGTTTCTTCGCCGCCGCCTTGGTTTGGATCAAATTCTCCATCAGCACTCAAGTTGATGACAGTCATCAGGTTCACATCAACCGCATCAATTGCCGGTATTACATATTTCTTATTCATCGTATTTGTTCTTTATTAAATTTAACCTTATTTTACCAATACCTTCTGAGTTTTGCCATCAGCTGTGCGGATTATATTCACACCCTTCTGCAGGCTGTTCACCTTGGCACCGCCAACGGTATAGATGCCTTCCACATCACCACCAAACAGAGTGGAAACGGCATTGATTCCAGTTGCATCGCCCTGACCAGGGAAGAAGACAGCCTTAACATTTGAACTACCTTCTACAGACAGATATGCGCGGTTAGGAGTTTGAGTGGTGTAGTCTGCAGTAACCTTGCGGAATGCCTGCTTGCCATCCTGAGTCTGAAGGATGTAGTTGGAAACTGCATCGGTGCTTGCTGCAACATTAACAGGCTCATAATAGCCCACTAACAACCCTGTGGTATAAGACAACTCCTTTGCAACAGCATATCCATACACTTCAAATTCCTTCTCATCATCTGTCGTGTTTTCTATTACATAAGGAGTATTTGCCTTCAACTCAGTCACCTCAATCAGTTCGAGCGTTGCATCGTTCATGGTTTCACAGCTATAAGCTTTGACACCTTCTGGTAGAGTTGTGTCAACAGGATAGATGCGAGTTCCATATTTACCAGCTGCAATCTTATCACTATAAGAATATTGCGTTGCAGGAACGACATTGAACACCTTATAGGTGTCAGCAGTATAAACACCATTGTCACCGTTCGATCCAATCATAGCATTGGCTGCCGTATTTTTAAGATTATATGCATTACCATCATTAAATTCAATGAGAACCACCTCAACTGCAAGTGCTTTAGATGCATCATCCGTCATACGGATTTGAGTATCATTTCCACCATAGTTTGTACCTGTACCAATATAATGTTTCTTGCCTTCATCATCATTAATATAGATATAATACTGATTTGCTGTATCAGATACTTTTGCAAAATGAACAGCTTGGTTGTAATGTGAACCAGCCTCGTGAGTATATCCTACAGAATATGTACCTTGGCTCGCATTTCCAGATTTAAAGGTCACAACCTTGTTTCCTTCGAAACCGTCCAACAATTGGAGGTTAAAGACATCCGATTCAGCCGGTTCATTTAAAGAAGAAGTTCCATATGTCTGATAGGCGGTTTTCAAAGACTCATAAGCAGAGATAATTTCATCAAAAGAGGATTCGACATTATTGTAAACACTTTGGGCAGCAGCATAAACCGAATTATAGGTCTCTGCGTCAGATGTAGAATGCAAGAACAAACCATCGCCATAGCCTGAAGCTTCTCCGTCTGCGTCAATCTCTTCTTTCAGCAACTCTTTCAGTTCTTCAGCTGTAGCACGTTTGATAACGAAATCGCCATAAACGAACTGATTTTGACTTTTTCCTTTGTTGTTTCTAGGTTCGAGGCAGAGAACATAGTTGCCGGCATCTCCAGTTTTAAAAGTCTTCTTGAATGAAACCCAACTATCTTTATTGGAATCCGCATTAGTATTCGGCACTTCAAAAGATCCAATCTGAGTTTTCTCTTCTAATGGATTTGCAATCTTCACATTGCCTGTCTTATCTTCACAGTCTCCCCATCCTCCAACAATAAATGAGACGGTGTAATATGTATTAGCCTTTAATGGCATGGTGTAACCCTCACCCCAGCCATAATAAGCATTCATTTTAGTAAACAGTCCCTTTCCACTTGTTGTGGCTTGAAGTCCAGTATTACCACTTACATAACGAACATTATAACCATCTCCTGTGGTACCTTTTACACGATACCAACCAATTGGCTGTACGTTTCCTGTCTGACCACTATAATCGGTTGTAAATGAACCATCAAAAATAGCATTTACTTCGTTTTCATTAGCTGTCCAAGTGGCTTGATTCAAAGCAGTTGTCAAATTTTGAACAGTAGATTGAAGATTATTTCCTGTTTCGTCAATAGCTTTAGCTTCCACCAACTTTTTCAAAGCTTCAGTATTATTGTAAGGAGCATAATCACCGTTGTCAAAACCAATAGTTTTTGCTTCTGCAGCAGTAATTGCGCCAGAAAGGGCATTATAATCATCTGCCGTTGCAAATGGCTCGAAAGTAAGTTTCACGTTATCAAGCACCATATCTGTACGCACTCCACCTACAAAATGATGGATGAAATCGAAGGTGACAGAAGATGTCTCAATCACGTCAAACGTAAGAGTTTGGCTTTTCCAATTTGCATCGTCTTTGAACTTATTTGCACCAGCTGTGTTACCTTTCACTTGTTCAAAAGCAGAGGTTTGTGCTGAAACAAGAACATTATCCCCACTCTTTGCCTCAATTTTCAGATAAGAACCTTTGGAGGTATGCTCATTATCCCAACTATCCAACCCCTTGTAATCTACGGTAATAGTGTAATGTCCTGCTTGTAATTCTGTCTTTGAAGAAGTTGAGAGGGTGGCATCAGCAGAATTTGAGGAGTTCCATCCTCTGCGGCAGAAATAATAAAAACTCCCTTCTTTGGGGGTCGGAACACCGAAAGCTTGCCCATTACAACTTGAAGCATCGCCAACACTTATATTCACGAAACTAGTGCCTAAATTGGGTAAATTCCAACCATAATAGGAACCGTTGTTAGTTAATGCTTGGGCAGTGGAAACAGTCCCTTCTGCAGAATATTCAAAAGATGCATTCGCTAGATACGTGCTGGTGACATCGGTTTGTGCTCTCATCCCTGTGAGTGCACTGACGGCGAAAGCCGTCAAAAGTAGTAATTTTCTTTTCATATAGTTTTGAGTTAGTTAATTGATAGATTTTCCTTTCGTAAGAGGACGGAATTAGAAGCAATTATATATGTGGAGACCACATATATAACAAAGGGTACCCTTTGTTTGTTTTCAGATTCTCAGCAGATTATGCTTTAAGATCTCGCTGCCATTTCTCTCAGATACTTAAAAGTGGTAAAAGCCGTGGCACCTAAGTGCCACAGCTTTTTCATATAGTAGGATTTGCAAATTTACCAGAGGGAGTTGG
>OMUD01000107.1 GCA_900314125.1 uncultured Prevotellaceae bacterium
ATCATACCCCATGCGCATCCTTATACTGGGACGGAAGGATGCCATACATTTCCTTGAAAAACTTAGAGAAAGAGCGTGTGTTCGGGAATCCCACCTTATAGGTGATTTCCGACACGGAGAGCTGGCTCTTGCGCAACAACTGCTCAGCATGACGGAGCCGGATGAGCCGGATAAACTCAGAAGGCGTGTGTCCGGTGAGCGAGAGAATCCGCTTGTAGAGATACGACCGCGACATGTTGAGCGCAGCCGAGAGGGTCTCCACGTTCAGATCCACCTCCGTGAGGTTCTGCTCCACATATTCGGTGGCGTCGTTCACCAGTTTCTCATCGAGCGACGTGATTTCCAATTCCTTCACCTTCGGTTCCAGTTTGGCGGTCTTGCCTCCCGAATGGCTCCATTTTATGAGATTGTCAATCCTCAGATGCAGGAGGTCGAGGTCGAACGGCTTGGTGATATAATCGTCGGCTCCCCGTTCCAGACTGCTGATTTTCTGCTCCTGCGCCATGCGCGCCGTGAGGAGTACAAATGGAATCTTAGCGGTTTCTGGGTTATTCTTCACGGCAGAGCAAAGCTCATTGCCGTCCATTTCCGGCATCATCACATCGCTGAGGATGATATCGGGATGATGCTCGCTGATGGCCTGCAACGCCTGCTTGCCGTCTTCAGCCCTGCGCACATGGTATTTGTCCTTCAGTGTGTCGGTCATGAACTGCAGGAAGTCTGGATTGTCGTCAACAATCAGCACCTCATAACGGCCGTTCTCCCCTTTCTCAGCCTCATGTTCCGTTTCATTCTTTTGATTAACGGCGGTCGTTTCTTCTACAGCCTCAGCCGTCTCCGTCTTCGAAACATCAGTTTGCTTCATTGCTTCAGCTTCAATTTTTCTCACCGGCAGATGGATGATGAACACCGTTCCACCACCCGGATTGTCGTCCACCGTGATGGTTCCCTCATGCAGTTTTACAAATTCCGCTACAAGGTTGAGTCCGATGCCACTGCCTCCAAACGGATTTTCCGTCTGGTTGTCGGCTTGGTAGAAACGTTCGAACACATGTTTCTTGTCTTCGTCCGAAATGCCGCGGCCTGTGTCCGCCACCTTGATTTCCAACGTCTCACTGTCATTGTCGGCAGCAGC
The DNA here is from genome assembly GCA_900314125.1 of uncultured Prevotellaceae bacterium. Classification (GTDB taxonomy): domain Bacteria; phylum Bacteroidota; class Bacteroidia; order Bacteroidales; family Bacteroidaceae; genus UBA3839. Next base: position 1,136 of record OMUD01000107.1, read on the forward strand.
CGTCAGGGTGCGGAGCGACACGTCAACCCTTCCTCCGCTCTCCGTAAATTTGAAGGCGTTGGACAGCAGGTTGTTCATGATTTTACCCACCTTGTCGTCGTCGAACGACATGACGAGCGAATCCACATGGGAGAAGAAGGTGAGCGCCACCTTGTTGCTCATGAGTTGTTGGAACGAGTCGCACACATTCTTCACGAAAAGCACGATGTCGCCAGTCTTCAGGTTGAGAGACGCCCCATTGACTTCAATTTTCCGCATATCGAGCAGCTGGTTCACAAGGATGAGCAGTTTGTTGGCATTGCGGTGGATGACCGCCAGTTTCTGCTTCTTCTCCGGTTCCTTCTCTTGCTCCATCATCTGCTTGAGTGGCGAGATGACCAGTGTGAGCGGTGTGCGCAGCTCATGGCTGGCATTGGTGAAGAAGCGCATCTTCATCTCGTTGAGATGCTGGTTGTCATGAGCCTGCTGACGGATTCGCATGAGATGGAGCTTGGCCTGCTGACGACGCATCATGATGCGTCTCACCCAATAGAGCACAGCTGCGAGCAGCAATGCATAGAGCAGATACATCCATATAGTCCGATAGAATGGTGGTGTGACTTCGATGACCAGTTCGTCCACATGTTCAAAAATCTCTCCTCCGTTGCCCACCAAGCGCACCTGCAGGGTGTAGGTGCCCGGCGAGAGGTTTGTGAACTCCAGCTCGCTGTTTCCCGGCGCCGTGAGCATCCATTTGTCCGTCAGTCCCTTCATCCGGTAGTAGAAACGGAAGCGGTTCGGCATTTCCACTACATTTGAAGCGAGATTGATGGTGAAGAATTTGTCCTTGTGGCTGATGCTCAATTTTCTCACACGGTCGAGTGCCTCGTCAAGAATCACCCGTCCGTCGTATTCCTCGCCCACTGCAATCGGCTGGTCGAAAATATTTAAGGATGAGAACACGGTGTGGACGTCCTTCAACTGATGGTTCTGTGCTTCTTCCGAATACACGCTCACGCCGTCCTGACCACCGATGAGCACATCACCACTACTTGTGACCAACATGCTCCGGCCATTGAGCTGACGCCGCTGCAGGCCGTCGAGGAAATTGAAATTGAAAGGATCGAAAGTCCATTTTCCCTCGCTGGTCTTTCCCACTTTGAAGCGTACTACCCCACGGTCGGTCGCCACCCACATCTGCTCCTTGGTGTCTTCCTGAATGGAGATGGCTGCATGTCCTCCCAGTCCGTTGTTCATTCCGATGGTGTAGAGTTGGTCAGACAGCATGTCGTAGATATTGAGTCCTGAAGGGGTGGCAATCCACACCAATCCACGGCTATCCTCATAAATCTGCTCCACATGGGTGTTGGCGAACAGCTCTCCCGACTTCGTGTGCTCATAGTTGGTGAATTTCCGACTGTTGAGGTCAAACACGGAGAAATAATTGGAATGGCCGATAAGCATCTTCTGCTGACGTCCCCTGAAGAGCGATGCCACGTTGTCGGAAGGCAGCTCTGAGTTCGACAAGTTATAAGAGGTGAACTTACTCTCCTTCGGATCCATGATTTGGATGCCGGCATCGAGTGTTCCGATTACCAGATTTCCTTTGCCGTCTTCCGCCAGCGCCCAGATGTCGTTGCTGGAAAGTCCGTCAGGCGATTTGTGATAGGCTTTCCACACACCATCCTTGTAAGAGGTAAGACCTCCGTTGAAAGAGCCGAACCACAAGGTGCCGTCAGCGGCCCTCATGGAGCAGACCACCACATCGGTGAGCAGATGTGTCTCTGCCTGACGGAACTGCCGCTTCTCACCTGTCGCTGGGTCGTAGCGCACGATTCCGCTGTCGTTGGTGCCGCACCACACCGAGCCATCCGAATCCTCCACCATGGTGCAGACATCCCCTAACGCCAAAGTCCTGAAAATTCGCACACCATTCCAATAATAGCCCACACCGTTCTTGTAGGTGCCAATCCAAATGGCGCCGTTGTCGTCGGCCATGAGCGTGGAGATAGTGTTGTCGGGCAGCGACCCATTCTTTTCGCGGTCATTCTTGAATTGGGTGATGGTCTTGTCCTTCATGGAGAGTTTGACGAGTCCCTCATGGTTGGTGGCCATCCAGTAGTCGCCACTGGCATCCTGACAGACACTGCTCACAATCAGCTTATAAGGAGGAGGGGTGAATCCCCTCTTTGTCAGCCACTGCGGAATCTCGCCCCACAAACCGTCGCGGGAGTCGCGGACGAAAGTGACGAACTCCGCCTCCACATAGTAATTGCCCTCCTGGTCGATGTCGAGCGAACATGAGCCGGAGAAGGTCACGTTCTCAGCCAGATAGCGGTCGGTCTTCACGATGCTTCCCTTTCCTGCATCCAGCCACACCAATGACCCATCATCATACAGCATCACAATCTGCCCGTCTTTTTCTTTCATGTCGGTCACATTGCAATCTGGCAGTTTGAATGGGGCGGACGTTTTACTGATGAGCCGCGCCTGACCGCTTTTTTCCAAATCGAGGAGGTAGAATCCCTGGTCGGGCGCCACAGCCCACATTCTTTTTTTTGAGTCGATGAAAATGCGCCGCACATAGCCCTTGATGCCGTTGCTTTCCAATTTTTCCAGAGGATTGCTGTCGAAACTCTCCGTCAGGGGGTCGTAAAGGCTGTAGCCCACCGATGTCTCTATCCAGAGCTTCCCATCCCTGTCTTCCATAATCTCAAGCACACAGTCGTTGCCCAAAGCGAGAGGATTGCCGGCCTGAGCGAAGAAATTGCGGCAATGATAGCCGTCGAAACGGCTCAGTCCGGAGGTGGTTCCAATCCAGATATAGCCGTCACCGGTTTTGGTGATGACGTTCACTTGGTTGCCTGCCAATCCGTCGCAGATGCTGATGGAATGGAAGTCGAGCGGTGTCTCCTCCACTTGCGCTCTCATGTTGATGGAGAAAAGGCAAGCGAGGAGCAAAGCGGTATGTAAGGTCAGTCTCATCTGTGTTTTCTTCTATATAAGTAGTTAGTCAGCTAAAAAACGGTTGGATACAGGACAAGGCAGGCGACTGCAGTACTTCTTCAGGAATGAAGTTCCTGTCCTGTAAACCAAAAGTATGGTGTGGATGCCGGAGCACACACACCATACAAAGGTAGTAAAAATCTGAAAGATTCAAAACATATTACGGCAAAAATCTTTGCCTCAAATGTTCATAAGGCATTATGCCAGGTCGTGGTTGGCGCATGGTTCAATACGGCCATGTTCCAGCCGCCGTTCCCTCCTTGATTCCATCCATGGCATACGAACAGAAGACAGAGAGTTTGGAACGGTCGAGTATGGTCATCGTGCCACTCACACCATTCTGTCGCGGTGCGTTGATATCCCATGCCATCACCACCAGTCCGTTGTTGACCGACTGCTTGTATGCCTCATAGAAGAACGACTTGATGGAGGCGTTGTGCTTATCCTGGCTGGCACCGCTGACACCGCTGAGGTCACGCCAGTTGGCACCACACTCACCGATAATCACAGGATAACCCTTGTCCACGAAGGTGGACTTCATCTTTGCAAACTGACTCTTCATGTGCGATTCCTCACCCCATGTCGCATTGTTGGCGGTATGGTGGTTTGAAGCACCCCAATAATAGGTAGTCGCATCACTCTCAGCACCACAGAATTCCCAAGGGTCGTAGTAGTGCACCTCCACCATGAGGTGTCCTTTCTCTGTGTCGGCCGGCATTTGGAATCCATACCCGCTGTTGGTGGCGGAGTCGATGTTCGTGCCCGGTCCCTGCACCACGAGCGCACGTCGGGCATTGTTGCCTCCTGTGGCGCGCACAGCCTCCACAAAAGCCTGGTTGTAGCGGTTGAGCACCGGCACCAGCTGGGCATGGCGGCTACTGAAGAGGTTATACTGTTGGAACGGTTCGTTCATGCCGGCGAAGAGCAAGTGCTCGTCGTAATCCTTGAACTCGTTGGCAATCTGTGTCCACAGCTTCTTGAGCATGGCGATTTTGGCAACGATGGTGGCTTCTGAGACAGCTTTGTAGGAAGAGGTGGACTCAGAGAATCCGGAAACCTCAATCCATCCGCTGTCCCCGTGGTCGTTGAGCAGCACATACAATCCGTCGGCGATGCAGTAGTTCACGATTTCCTTCACTCTTGCCATCCAAGCCGCATCTATATCTCCATCATTGCTGTGGATGAACCAGGAACAAGGGATACGCACGGATTTGAAACCCTGTGATTTCACGTAGTCAATCACCTGCTGAGATGTGCGGGTGGACTGCCATGCGGTCTCTGCGTTGACACCCGAACCTCTTGCCTCAAGTGTGTTGCCAAGGTTCCATCCCGGATACATCAGCTTGGCGATGTCCATGGCAGAGGCGGTGATGGTCCTTGCAGAGATGAAGCCCGCTTGCATCACATTCATTGCAGGGAAGAGCAACACGAATGCTATCGCTGCAACTTTGAAAAGAAACGTCTTTCTCATTAGTTTTGAATTTTAGTTAGTAATTAAGTTATATTTAGTTTTTGTTTGGTTTTTTCAGAATTCCTGTGTCGGAATTTTA
>OMUD01000131.1 GCA_900314125.1 uncultured Prevotellaceae bacterium
ATGGAGGAACAATATCGGTATGTCTCCATAGCTAAACATGCCGATAAATCAGGATCTGTCCTGTTATATAGAATCGCATGTTAAACGAAAAATAAAAATACAACATATTATGGCATACTTTAATGAAGAAAATACCGTTGAGCAGATGCTCATCAATGCCGCAGGAAAGTGTGGCTGGATTTATGTGGAGCCGCAGGAAGTTCCACGATTGCCAGACGAAGTACTGGTGACAGAATGGCTTGTCACAGCACTGAGACGGCTTAATCCCATCACTGAAGACCAAGCAGCACAGGTGGTTTACAGACTTCGTGCTGCATGTAGCATTGGCACTAATCATAAAGAGTTGATTAACGCTAATGACCGCTTCCGTCGCTTGTTGTTTGAGGAGAACTCCTATCCTTTCGGCGAGGATGACGAGAATATCAATATCCGCTTCTTCAGTGACAAACCTGCTGAGAACCGCTGTGTAGTCACCAATCAATGGGAGTTCCCACGCAAGAGCAAGGAGGGCGGCAAACGTCTGGACCTGGTATATATCATCAATGGCATACCGATGATAATTGGTGAAGCCAAGACACCAGTCAAATCTTCTGTGACATGGGCTGATGGCGCCACGGATATTCTTCACTATCAGAAGAGCATACCAGAAATGTTTGTACCGAACATCCTCACTTTCGCCAGTGAAGGACGCGAACTACAATATGCAAGCGTTGGTTGCCCAGTGGATAAATGGGGGCCTTGGTTTGCCGATGAAGATCGTCGGCATGGTACGCTTGAAGATGTGGAGCACAACTATATTTCACTGATCACACCAGAACGTTTGCTTGATATCTATCGCTATTATACTGTATTTACGGGTACTTCTGGTGGCAGAAAGATAAAGATAGTATGCCGTTACCAGCAATACCTCGGTGGTGAAGCCATTGTGCAACGAGTGCTAAGTACATACCGGACAGGAAAGGGACCAAGAAAGGGACTCATCTGGCACTTCCAGGGTTCTGGTAAGTCGTGGTTGATGGTGTTTGCGGCACAGAAGCTACGCCGTCAGAACGACCTGAAGGCACCGACGGTGGTCATTGTGGATGACCGCATCGACCTTGAAGACCAGATAACGGGCGACTTCACCCGTGCAGAGATTCCTAATGTCGATGGTATCTCCTCTAAGGAAGAACTGGAAACTAAGATACACCAGCGTAAGATTCTCATCACTACTATCTTCAAGTTTGGTGACCTGAACGATGGTGAGGTGATAGATGACCGCGACAATATCATCCTGCTCATGGACGAAGCCCACCGCACACAAGAAGGGAACCTTGGCAAAAAGATGCGCACGGCTCTGCCTAATGCTTTCTTCTTCGGATTAACTGGTACACCTATCAACCGCAACGATCATAACACCTTTGCTTGCTTCGGTAGCGAAGAAGACGAGTATGGCTATATCTCGAAATACACCTTCCAGAACTCAGTCGATGACGGGGCTACGCTGGAACTGAACTTCAAGACGGTTCCTGTAGAGATGCACCTTGATGAGGCAAAGCTTCAGGAAGAGTTTGATGCACTGACCGACCAAATTAGTGAGGAAGACAAGCAAGAACTGGTACGGCGGACAAGTGTAGAGGCATTCTTTACAGCTGACAAGCGTATCAATGATGTATGCAAGTATATCGTCAATCATTTCCGCGAGTATATAGAGCCAACTGGCATGAAGGCACAGGTTGTAGTGTATAATCGTGACTGCTGCGTAAAGTACAAGAAGGCCATTGATGCCTTACTTGGTACAGACGATCAGACAACCATCGTGATGCATACTGCCGGCGACAAGTCCGATGAGTATAAGGCATACAAACGTAGCCGCGACGAGGAAAAGAAACTGCTCGACCAATTCCGCGACCCGCTATCACCACTAAAGTTCGTCATCGTGACATCTAAACTGCTGACAGGCTTTGATGCACCCATCCTACAGTGCATGTATCTTGACAAGCCGATGAAGAATCATACGCTGCTACAGGCAATCTGTCGCACTAACCGCACTTATAACGAGAACAAGAAGTGCGGACTGATAGTTGACTTCGTCGGTGTGTTCGAGGATGTTGCCAAGAGTCTTGCCTTCGACGAGGAAAGCGTGAAGACCATCATCAAGAATATGGACGAGATAAAAGCGCTTATTCCTACTTTCATGCAGGAGTGCATTCAGTTCTTCCCTGGTATTGACCGCACCATTGGTGGTTGGGAAGGTCTGACAGCTGCACAGCAATGCCTGAAGGAAGAAGGCGTGAAGACAAACTTTGCACGCCACTTTGCACGTCTGGCAAAAGCCTGGGAGATTGTTTCTCCAGACGAATTCCTCGCTCCATATTCAAGTGATTACACATGGCTGGCACAGGTATATCAGAGCGTGCGTCCTGTCAGTGGCGGTAACCTGATATGGACGCTACTCGGTGCAAAGACTATCGAGATTATCCACAATAACATTGATACCATTGACATAGGTACACCACTGGAAGACCTCGTAGTGGACGCAGATATCATTGACTCCGTTTTGGAAGATGAGAAGAAACGAGAGAAGAAGATTGTCGAGGTGGAGAAGATGCTGAAGATTCGCCTTGGTGAGCATAAAGGTGACCCAAAGTTCAAGAAGTTTGCCGACAAACTGGATGAACTGCGTGAACGTATGGAGCAGAACATGATATCGAGCATTGATTTCCTGAAGCAACTATTGCAGATGGCCCGTGAATTGCTGGAAGCAGAGAAGGAAATAGAGAAACCGATGGACAAGCGTGCTCAGGCAAGAGCAGCGTTGACAGATCTATTCCAGAGTATCAAGTCGGAGGAAACACCTATCATTGTTGAACAAGTGGTGAACGACATCGATAATGAAGTGGTCAATATCATTCGCCAGTTCAATGATGCATTCCAAAGCGTTACTGCCAGACGTGAGATTAAGAAGAAACTTCGCTCTATTCTCTGGATCAAGTACCAGATTAAGGATAATGACGTTTTCGAGAAAGCTTACAGCTATATAGAGATGTACTACTAAACAACAATCTGTTTCTAATTGGGATGTTAAAAAGCAATATGTGCTATGCTCCCTTTATGGGAGACAACAAGCCTCTAAGTGTCGGGCTTAATCCGCTTGGCATTCGTACCGCATCTGAGCAGCTGTTTACAACGCTGTTGCCCGGACTTAACGTCGTGACACTAAGAATACGCTATTATAGTTTCTATTGCTGGCTTCTCAAATCATTCTATGCTAATCGGAAAGAGGCGAAGAAAGCTGATCTTCAAAGACACATAAGAATGTCTGAGCTGCTAATGGCCCTTATACATGCCCAGAGCAACAATAGTGGAGGTGTACCTGGTATTACTCGTGCTTCTGAAATTATTGATAAAGGAGAAGAGGTTATTAGTTTCAATGAAGATGCTATGCCAAAAGGAAAACCTGTAGGCGGTTACTGGAAAGGCTCTTATGGAGCATTTGGTACATACTATGCGGCTTCTTTGCAGGAAATAGGAATTATAGCGTCATTGGAGGATAATACGAACCTTTACAATGTTACGCCCAAATCCGAAGGTTATATCAGTGGAGAGGAATTGGCCGATGCCTTTCAACAAAGTGTAGGTCCCGAAATGAGTAAGCTGTTCTTTGATTCTGTTCACTTAGGCATAGTGACGAGGGAACAACTTGCATTGTTGGAGCCAGTTTTTCAGAGTCACAACATGCCTGACAACAATGAGCGCAATCTCTTACTTAATCTGCTGCTTCAAAATGACAAGCCTTCATCTCTTACCGAAAGTAAACTTCGCAAGGATAGTTTAAGACTCTTGTTGTCATACATGAGAGCATTCTCGTTGAGCAATTTTTCAGAATTGGAATTTGCCAAATATGTGTATGACAGTTATAACAATGGCTCAGAAAGAAGTACCGCCGCTGTTGGATGGTATGCCTATTACCTGAATGACAGCCGCCAATATGAGGCCCTGAATATCTTCGACGTGCTTCTTTACAGATTGCAAAAGAGCACTAAGCCCGGTCAATGGGAGAATATTGATGTGTTCTCTTCCACGCTTGCTGCCGAAGTTTGCGAGAACCTCGGTGCTGTTAACACCTCAATTGGTGAACTGCTCGACAGATGGGATTTTGTAGAAGAGCCAGAAGAAAAAATGGCACATGCCTTTTACGTTATTTTAGACAACTACAAAAGGAACCCTTCGTATAAGGAATGCAAGTCTATTATCAGGTCTTTCTTCCGGAGTGTAAGCAACGATGCATTGGATGCCTTTGATGATACAGAGAAAAGTCTGAGTTTCAGCACCTTCCTCTTCATCAAGAAATTCCTTACTGAGAATATCATATACAACCATTATTCTGAGTCTATGAGGAAGTTTAGTCAGAACGGCATTCCTACTCAGAAATTGACAATTGAAAATGGCTATGTACGAGGCATCGCTACATATAGCGCTACTCACAGTTCCCCACGTATTGATACGCTGAGAAACTATGCGACAGATTTGGGTTTGATTGACGGCTACCAGGTAACTGAAAAAGGGTTAGAACTATTAGAACGATTGCAAGATGATTGAAAGACAGAATATAATAAAGCTGCTGGGAGACCGAACCAATATCTATCATTCGGCCTTACTGACCACATATAGCTTCGACCCAATATATTTTGAGGCTGTATATCTCTCGACGCTGCGAAAATTGGGTATAACCAATGTAGTTGTGTTGATGGATGCAAGTATGTATGACCAACTTCTTTCTGATTCAAACTATCAATGCCATCGCGTTTCTCAGTATAATTACACACTCGTTAGGAAGGAGAGCTTTCATTCTGGTGTGTTTCATCCTAAAGTGGTACTCCTTTTTGGCGAGGAAGAGGGCACTTTGATTGTCGGTAGCGGAAACCTTACATATAGCGGACTTGCCAATAATGATGAGATTTGGAACGCTTTTCACATCCAAGGTAATAATTCGATTCATTATCCTTTGTTCTATCAGGCGTGGAAGTATCTCTCTAAGTCCGCAAATCAAACATCTTCTTTAGTGTCGCGACAAATAGACTGGATGTTGGAACAAAGTCCTTGGCTACGCCAAGAGACAACTGATAGTACCGTCTTGCTATCATCTGGAGAGGAATGTACTTTGCTCTATAACACGGCAGAATCTACTATTCTGGATAAGTTATTGTTATCAATAGGTGATAAGAAAATTGTCAGCATTAGAGTTATTGCCCCTTTTTACGATGCTGAAGGCGACGCTTTGTCTGCGCTTAATAAACAACTTGTACCTAAAGAGATGCTGTGCATTCTTGACTTGGAAAGACAAAGCGCTCCTTACTCCTTATTGAAAACAAATACATCTATTGTGTTTTGTAAGGCGGACTCACCGAATCCTCTACATGCAAAAATCTTTGAGGTGCAAGCAGAAGATGAAACGTGGTTGCTTTGCGGTAGCGCGAATGCTGGTAACATGGCACTGGGTACAGGTCATTATGCATTCAATGATGAAGTATGTATTCTTCTTCACTGTAATTCACAGAGAAATTATATAGCGGAATTGGGTCTGAAATACACCGCTCTCACTCAAGAAGAGAAAAAGAGTATTATTAAACCTAAGCAAGTTGACAAACAACCAGATAAGCTGCAAGTAAAGTTCGTGTACTGTGAAGAGCAGAATAATGAATTGAGACTCCAATTTAGCAAGGACGGAATAAAGGGCAAACTTGCTTTGCTTGACAGCCACCAAAACATTATTTGCCAAAAGAATATCATAACCAGACAGGACATGTCAATTAGTATTGCTGAAGTGGACATATCTAATCTGAATATGGCAGTCCTGATGAACAATGGAACTGAAATATCCAACCGACTGCTAGTGGTCCGAGAGGTGAATGTAGAACGAGGTAATCCCAATCCCAAGCGGAGGAAACTTTCAAGACTGCTTGACGATCCTGAGCTGTTGGAGAACCTAAGTCATATTCTTGGCTACATCGAATTTGACGATTCTAAAAAGAAGTCAAAATCGATGAAAGCCACAGACGAAACTGCCTTAGAAGAAAAAGAAGATATTACCGTAACCAGTGACAGATTTAATGCTTTGAAAGATAGCACACTGAGTATTAGTATGCATTCTGGAATAAGGATTCTCGGGTATCTGCGGCAAATCTTATTTAAGAATGAAGAAATAGATGATACTGATGATAACCTTCTTACAATTGACAACGAGGGCTCTAAAGACGATGATGAGAAAGAAAAAGACTTTGACCGTAAATCTTCTGAAGTAAGTGATGCTACGAAGATGCGAAATGATGTCGTTTGTTTTTTAAAGAAGATGCTAAGTTTCCTGCAAGAGAAAACAAAAGATAATAGCATCTTTGGAGATTATAGCAAGGCCGTTAGTCGCCAATGCCTACAAGCTGTCCCTGGCCTCAATGCAGCTTCATCTATTGCTGTGGCAGCACGAGCAATCATCTTTATGATGAATAAATATGGTCAAGTCGTCAAAAAACCAGCCGAAGTAAGGGAACTTTTCATAAAATGTGCAGGATACTTCCTTTCGTTATATTCGAACAAGCTTCCTGATGCTGACACGTTGAGAAACCGAAAAATCCGTGAATTACTCAACGATGCTACTGTTGACTTACTAACCGCCTTATGCTTCTTTGGATATGACAAACAGGACTGTCTTATGCCACAGCTGGTTCTCAATACGCTCGAACTATGGAAGGGGCAAAAAGAAATCAATGATATTTTACCATTGATGGATAGCCAGATTGAAATATTAAATGCTGAAGTTTTGAATCAGAAAAGTATAGATAGAATTAGAAGTATTGCTGCCGTATATTTGAATGATGAAACACCCATAGAGGAATTCTCCCTTTGGCATGATAAAATTTTCATGTTGCGCAGAGGATTTGGATTCCTGATAGTAGATAATCTAAAACGCACATCTAATGGATGGAGCTATGCTTACCATGCACCATGGTTCGATGACAAGATTAGCAGTACAACAGGCACAAAATTCAAGGGGTATTATGACCTCTGAAAAAGGTTGCAGATGGCATTTTCATCCATCGAGGCTATCCGATTCCTGGAACAATTCTTCCGAAACCTGCTGATGGGCGAAAAGAACGAGTTG
>OMUD01000038.1 GCA_900314125.1 uncultured Prevotellaceae bacterium
ACTACAGAGTGATTTTCAAAGACGGAGGAATTAACGACGAGCGGCTTATCAAGTCAAGTGAGCCTTTCGAAACAGAAGTGACGGATGTGCCGCTGCTTTTCGAACTCTATGTTGACGACAGTTTTCGCCCAGAAGTGAGAGGAAAAGAAGTCGGACAGTTTGAATCTGTGGGCAACAATAATGGAGTCTATATCCGTGAGGATGGGTCGTACGAAATCCACATGAGCAACTATCTCAAGGAACAGTGCTGTCTGCTAGATGCTTCCCCTGATTTCTCCAAGGTCAGAATTGCGCTCAACGGAGATTTCTATATGAGAAAATTCGGAATCAACAATGCCTTGATGATGACCATGGCGTTTGCTGCGGCTGATAAGGAAACCGTACTTATCCATGCCTCAGTGGTTCGCGAAAACGGATATGGATATCCTTTCCTCGGAGTCAGCGGAACAGGAAAGAGCACGCATACGGGCAATTGGCTAAAATATATTCCAGGAACCGACTTGATGAACGACGACAACCCTGTAGTCAGAATAGTGGATGGAGTGCCAGTCATCTTTGGGTCGCCTTGGAGCGGCAAGACACCTTGTTACAGGAATGTGCAGGCGCCAATTGGTGCTTTCACTCAGTTAAAGCAGGCACCTTACAACAAAATCAGGAGGGAATCTGTGGTTGAGGCATTCGCTTCTATCCTCCCAAGCTGTTCGGTTATGAAATGGGACAGGAGAATCTATTCTGGTATTTGCGATACTGTGGCGAAAATCATTGAGACTGTGCCGGCTTATCTACTTGAGAACCTGCCGGACGAAGATGCGGTTAAGCTCTCTTTCAACACCATCAGGGTCAAGCAAGACGAAAAGAATGGCTGAAGAAAAAGGACATAACGGAAAACGGGTACTTCAGCTGAAAAACGAAGTCTTCTTGCCACTCGTTCTGGAATATGTGGAGCAGGGAAAGACGGCGGAAATACCACTTAAAGGGGTCAGTATGAGACCTTTTCTTGAGACAGAAAGGGATGTGGGTATTCTCTCTAAGGCACGGGCATTCAAAAAAGGGGATGTCGTGCTTGCCGAAATAGAAAAAGGACATTTTGTGCTCCATCGTATCGACCGCATCACACTCGACGGAAAGAATGTCAAAGGTCTGTGTGATGATCCTCAGGCTGATGTCACCCTCAGAGGCGACGGCAATCCGAAAGGAACCGAACATTGCAAATTGAAAGATGTCCGGGCGCTTTGTGGAAAGGTGATCAGGAAAGGAAAGTTGTGGAATCTTCAAAAGTCTAAAAGGTGGAAAGTCTATTCTTGGTACTGGACACACACGCTTTTCATGAGAAGATACCAACTTGCTGCTTTTCGGCTTGTTTTCCGGCATGAGTTGCCCAAGAGATGGAAAAGAAAATAAACGTTTATAGAAATTTTTTTTATTATGCATATTAAGAAGGACTTTGAAGTGCGCAACATCTGCGGAGAAAACATCGTAGTGGCGCACGGACTCGACAACATCAATTTCACGAAAGTAATCACCCTCAATGAGTCGGCTGCTGACGTGTGGAACGCACTGGTGGGAAAGGAATTCTCCATCGACGATATGGTGACCGTCATCACTGACATGTATGAGGTTGATGAGGATACGGCTCGCCAGGACTGTGCTAAACTCGCAGAAAGCTGGATTGAGGCTGGTTTGGCTGAGAAATAAGCCGACCTGACTTTTGTTTGACTGCCATATTTTTTTGCCTATGCCATTCATCTCTGTCATCATTCCGGTATATAATTCCGACGACACGCTCAAAGAGTGTGTCAAGAGTGTGCTCAACCAGTCATTCAGCGACATTGAGGTCATTGTGGTCAATGATGGTAGCAAGGACGTCAGTGGGGGAATTGCAGATGACTTTGCCGAAAAAGATAAAAGGGTGAAGGTCATCCATCAAGAAAATCTTGGACGATCTATGGCCAGATGGAATGGGGTGAAGGAGGCTACAGGCGTGTGGATTGCTTTTGTTGATTCTGACGACACTCTCCCCGTCAACGCACTCAGGGACCTGGCGGAAATGGCAGATGATTCCACCGACATTGTTTTTGGTAACGGATTCACTGTTTTTGTGGATGAAAGGTCTGTGGTGGAACTCCATGAGTTCAGAAAGTTGGCTGTAAGGGCGGATGGAACTATCGGAGTGCCGTGGGGAAGCCTCTACAGGAGGGATATTGTCACATATCAGGCTTTTGATGTGCCGAGGGAAATCTACAACGGAGAAGATTACATCTTCTGGCTCAACATCATATTCAAGACCGACATGCCGGTTAAGGTGGTTAACCATTCTGTCTATAACAAAGGTGAGGAACACACGGCATCTTCATTTTTCTGGACGGCTGACTATGCATACAAACTCAATGAATTCAGAAAAAAATATGTGCCTGCCCATTTGCATAAGATGTATATGCCGGAAATGATTGAGGACAGGCTCACAAACCTTTTTGCTGTTACGCTGTGCCAGCCAAGACGGGTGTGGCAAAACAGCCAGTTCTATAAGGATATTTTGGCGGATATGAAAGAATGTGGGATAAATTTCACGTTCAAACAGAGACTTTTCCTCTCTCTACCATCTATTGCGCTGAGGAAAACTTATTCCAAAATATCAGAGATTCTACATTAACTCAAAGCGCGGTCAGTTCGTCCTAATGGCCAGTCTGTTTTAAAGTGTTATTGTAGCTTAAACTTGCCTAAAATCTTGTCCATCACCCAGTTCACGGAGGTGGCACTGATGTTGTTGCATTCACAGACTGCTTTGCCCTGAAGGTGATGAACCACATTCTCTATTAAAGGCAACTGAACGTATGATGGGTTCACCACCACTATTTCCTTGTGGCCATCTTTGTTGTCGACCACTATTGGTGTGTACTCAAAAACAGAAAAACTGATGGTGCCCTGGTCGCCAACAATCTCAATCATGTCAGAACGGGCCGACTCGTACGACACGAAACACCAACTGGCTGAGCCTGTCACGCCGTTGTCAAACTTGAAGCAGGCATTGATGGTGTCTTCCACTTTGTACAATCCTCCCATATTGCTGTGGAAACCCTCTGCCTCAATGATGTGGGAACCCAGGATGTATTGAAGCAAGTCGATCTGATGAGGGGATAGGTCGTAAAAATAGCCACCACCGCCGGCTATGTCGGGCTGAAGGCGCCAAGGAAGGTTTTTTGTGTTGTAGTCCAACTCGCGGGGTGGAACGGCGAAACGGATCTGAACCGACAGCACTTTGCCAATCTCGCCGTTGCGCACAATTTCTCTCACTCGGCCGAAATAGGGAAGGTATCGGCGGTAATAAGCCACAAAACACGGTACGTCTGTGCTTTTGCTGATGCGGTTGATTCGCAGACACTCCTCATAGCTGGCGGCCATCGGCTTTTCGATATAGGCGGGCTTTCCTGCCATCATCGACATGATGGCGAAGGTGGCGTGTGATGAAGGTGGAGTGGCGATATAGACAGCGTTCACTTCGGGGTCAGACACCAGCGACTGGGCATCGGTGTAATAGCGGTCTATACCGTGACGACGGGCGTAAGAGGAGGCTTTTTCTTCATTGCGGCTCATCACTGCAACTACCCTCGAACCATCTACAACCGAAAAGGCGGGACCGCTTTTCTTCTCTGTCGCCTCACCGCAGCCGATGAATCCCCAACGAACATTGTCTATTTGCAACATTACTGTTTAATTTTTCTAAAAAATACGTACTTAGAGTGTTTATTTGGCCAAACTCATTGCAAAAATATCCTTTTTTGGCTACATTTGCAAAAAAAATGAGATGATAATCGCTTTTCGTCTCCAACATCAATCGTTTTTCTTGACATAACGCTCAACCCATATTATTATAATGGATAATCAAGATAACAACAAATCTGCTTGGAATGAACCGTTCTACCAAACCAGGAGCATCGGAAAATGCCTCTCAATCGGAATCAGTTTCCTTTCAAACAGGTTTCTTCAAATTATGAAACTGGCTCTGCCGGTCATCTGCATTCTGGCTCTCTTCACCACAATTGTCGTGTACGTACGATGCGACGCTTCGCTCGAATACTCCATCGGACAGACTTTGCTGTTCAAAGTCTTTGCCACGGTGGCAATGACTGTGGCGGTTGCCTTCGTCGCGGCATTCGTCTATCGATGTGTCGATGTGAATATCGAAGGACTCAATGTCTATAGCGTGGGATATAAGTATCTCTATAATAAGCGATTCTTTAACAATGTCATCATAGCCCTGATTGTCAGTGCGATTTTCGTGATTGTGGCGGTCTGCCTCTATCTCCTTGCCTCACTTCTGATCCAATGGATTGGACCTGATGAGAATGCCGGCATGGTGCAAGGAGGTTTCTCCATCACCCACATCGCTGTGGGGGCAGGGGCTGTTCTCCTTTTTGTTGCTGTTACTGTGCCGCTCTATATGGCTATCAGCGTCATGATGTTGGAACGGAATGGAATATTTACAGACCTCAAACGAGGATACGTGCTCGGATGGAAAAAATGGGGAAGGGTGTTTGCGCTTGAGATGCTCGTCGTCATTCTGATTCTGATTGCGGCTCTGTTCGTCATGGCGCCTGCTTATGTGCTCTCACTCATGCAGCATTCGGCAACGCTCAGCCGAATGCAGGGAGATGCGGTCGATATTCCGGCCTATTTCTCTGTTATCACTATTGGGAGCCTTTTCATCTCATCGTTGGTCATGTCGGTGTTCATGCTCTGCAGATACCTTCCTCATGCATATCTCTATGCCACGGCAAAATTGGAAGAGAACGATGAGGAGACGGTCGTGGCGAAGAGTTGATTTTTTTGATTGCGATTAAGCACTAGGGGGTCAGTTCGATTTTTTTAATCTCGTTTAAAACATTAGCTTGTAGGGACTTACTTTATGTATGTCCGAAAATCTAAAGTTGGAACACAGAACTAAGCACCTAAATTAAAAACGGATTATGAGGAAAAAGAAACAATTGCCGGTTTTTGAGAATGTCACCATACAGGCGGTGGCAGCTGAGGGTAAAGCTATTGCAAGGATTGACGACAGGGTTGTGTTCGTGCCTTTTGTCGTGCCGGGTGATGTGTGCGACCTCAAAGTCACGAAGAAAAAACACAGCTTCATGGAGGCTGTGGCCACTAATATCCATGTACTCTCTCCTTTGAGGCAAGAGCCGGTGTGTCCACATTTCGGCGTTTGCGGGGGATGCAAGTGGCAGTGCCTCAAATATGAGGAACAGCTGAAAGCCAAGCAGCAGCAGGTATTCGATAACCTTACGAGAATTGGAAAAATTCAGCTACCGGAAATCTCTCCGATTATCGGGAGCGAGAAAATATATGAATATCGGAACAAACTGGAATTTGGATTCTCCAATAAGCGATGGCTCACTGAAGAGGAGGTGAGGCAGGATGTCACTTACGACAATATGAACGCCCTGGGATTCCATATCACTGGTGCATTCGATAAGATTCTTGATATCCAGAAATGCAGCCTCATGGACGACGTGAACAACCAAATCCGTAATGAGATTAGGAAGTATGCCTTGGAAAATGGACTCGTTTTCTATGACCTGCGCCTCAATCAGGGGCTGCTCAGGAGTATCATGATCCGTAATTCCAACAGCGGAGAACTCATGCTACTTGTGCAGTTCAGAATCGAGAACGATGATGAACACAGACAGGCTATGGCACTTATGGAGCATCTGAAGCAGAATTTCCCTCAAATCACATCTTTGCTTTATGTGGACAACCACAAGTGCAACGATACTTTTGCCGACCAGGAAATCCATGTCTATAAAGGAAACGACCATATCTTTGAACTGATGGAGGGACTGAAGTTCAAGGTCGGACCGAAATCTTTCTACCAAACCAACACAGACCAGGCTTATAACCTCTATAAGGTGGCACGCGAGTTTGCCGCACTCACTGGAGATGAACTGGTCTATGACCTCTACACTGGCACAGGAACCATTGCTAATTTTGTGGCGGGAAAGGCTCGTCAGGTCATCGGGATTGAATATGTGGAAGATGCTATTGAAGACGCGAAGGTCAACTCCCAAATCAACAATATCGACAACACCTTGTTCTATGCAGGCGATATGAAGGATATACTCAATCAGCAGTTTATAGAGCAACATGGACGCCCCGATGTCATCATCACCGACCCGCCAAGGGCTGGAATGCATAAGGATGTGGTTGATACCATCCTTTTTGCTGAGCCTGAGCGTATCGTCTATGTGAGTTGCAATCCTGCCACCCAGGCTCGTGACCTCCAATTACTCGACGTGAAGTACAAGGTGGATAAGATTCAGCCTGTCGATATGTTCCCTCATACACAGCATGTGGAGAATGTGGTGTTGCTCACAAGACGAAATGAGAATATCGTCTGAGCCGGTTCTGTTCTTTTTGTCAACTTATTATAGTCAAGAACTTTATGTCTTCAAAAGATTATTACAACAAGCTATTGTCGAATAAATACACCGACTACAAAGTGACCAAACCTTGCCAGTTGCTTGAGTTTCTCATGACTTTTGTCCCGGGAAACACAAGGACTAAGGCTAAAAAGCTCCTTTCGATGAAAATGGTGTATGTCGATAAAGTCATCACCACACAGTTCGATACCCCTCTACGTCCGGGGCAACTGGTGCAGATAGCACAGAAAGGAAACCCGCATGAACTGAAAAGCAAATATGTGGAACTGGTATATGAGGATGCATTCCTGCTCGTGGTCAGAAAAGAGGCGGGAATCGTTTCCGTACCAATGCCGGGTACAAGGGAGCTGTCTGTCAAGTCTATCCTTGATGAATATGTCAAACGTCGAAATAAGCGCTTTTCGGTACACACCGTACATAGGCTTGACCGTGGAACGTCAGGTTTGATGCTTTTTGCCAAAAGGAGGGATATCCAGCAGGAGTTCATTAACCACTGGCACGAAATCATCACCGACCGCCGATATGTGGCGCTTGTGCAGGGGGAGGTGGAGAAGGACAACGGAACGGTCACTTCTTGGCTTTCCGACGATAAGCAGTATGTGGTGTTCTCAAGTCCTGTCAACAACGGTGGCAAGTATGCCGTCACACACTATAAAACCATTCAGCGGAAAAACGGCTTCTCACTCATGGAACTCAAACTCGAAACGGGAAGGACCAATCAAATCCGTGTGCACATGAAAGAACTGGGACATCCCGTGCTCGGAGATGATAAATATGGAGCTGACGAAAGTCCTGCTAAGCGTCTTTGCCTCCATGCATTCCGACTCAATTTCTACCATCCTGTCACGAAGGAAATCATGAAGTTCGAAACGCCCGTGCCTGATGAATTTAAAAAACTCCTGAAAAGCGAGAACTGACTACAGGGCATTTCATGCAGATGAGAAAGATGTCACAATTCACCGTTTTTTGAATAATCTTCTTAAAATCTCTTGATTTTTTCTTCTTTGTTCTTTTAATTTTGTAACTTTGCAGAAGAAATCATGAGGCATAAGGATATTGGTCGGTTGACGGCTGACATTTTGAGATGATCCTTTCTAAAGCTACCTTACTGTTTAAGTGGCATTTAACTTCTCACACAATATTAAATTTCTTCTTCAAAATGAGTCAAATGAGACCTTTTAAGGTGTTTTCAGGCACAAAGTCAAGGTATTTGGCTGAACGTATTTGTCAGAAACTTGACTATCCGCTCGGCAATCTTATCATCACGCATTTCGCCGATGGAGAGTTTACCGTCAGCTTCGAGGAGTCTATCCGAGGAAACGATGTGTACCTCATCCAGTCCACTTTCCCTAACAGCGACAACCTCATGGAGCTACTCCTGATGGTGGATGCGGCAAAAAGGGCATCGGCAAGAAGCGTCATCGCTGTCATCCCTTATTTCGGATGGGCAAGACAGGACCGAAAGGATAAGCCGAGAACTGCGATCGGTGCAAAGCTTGTGGCGGATATGCTCGGAGTGGCAGGTATCGACCGACTCATGACCATGGATCTCCATGCCGACCAGATACAAGGTTTCTTCGATGTGCCGGTTGACCACCTTTATGGTTCGCTCGTTTTGATGGACTATATCAATTCTCTGAACCTTGAAAACCTCGTCATCGCCACGCCTGATGCTGGAGGTGCAAAACGTGGAGCACTCTATTCAAAAAAATTGGGATGTCCACTCGTCCTCTGTCACAAGACCCGGGCTAGGGCAAATGTGGTGAGCTCAATCCAGATTATCGGTGATGTCAAAGACAAGAATGTGGTGCTCGTTGATGATATTGTCGATACGGCGGGAACCATAACAAAAGCTGCTGATGAGATGCTGAATGCCGGTGCCAAGAGTGTCAGAGCGGTGGCAAGCCATTGCGTGATGAGCGATCCGGCAAGCGACCGTGTGCAGAACAGCGCACTTCAGGAAATCGTTTTCACTGACTCCATACCATATTCTCAGAAATGTGCAAAGGTGAAGCAAATATCAATTGCCGACATGTTTGCTACTGCCATTCGATGTGTGCAGTGCAATGAGTCGGTCAGTGAGTCGCTCAACTTTTGATCAATGACAAAAGGTTGTTGTGAAACAACCTGGATAATAAATAATGTTTTTTCATAATTTCGGCCATTGGAACTTCCTCTCGGGGAATGTTCCATGGCCGATTTCTTTGAGTGAAATGATCATAGCATTTCAAAATGTGTTTGTCTGCCGAGAATTCACTTGCCCCGCTTCAGCCGTTTTTTGGCTCTGCCTTGAGCATCAACTTCTATGTAAATGGTGTTTTCATGGAGTAGGGCAGGGCTGGATATCAGGCGACCCGACAGGTCGAAATAATGGCACTCACCTGAAACAGCACCTTTTGTGATTGTGCCTATTCCGCTTGCGTCTTCGTAGATTGTGATGTCGGTCAGGCTGTCATCCCATATCACAACCATAGAGTCGGTCAGCAAGTCTATGTCATGCATGATGCGCAGGTGGTAGGTGCCGCCTAAAGGAATCTTATCCACACTCCGCCGCTCAAATCGGTGGGTCTGCTCATCGCCCTTCTCAATCGACATGCCATGGATGCTGATGTAATAGTTCAGCGCTGGAACGCGCTCATCATACAGACAGATGAAAAGCCTGCCTGAATATTCCTCTCCTTTGTTCTGAATGGTGTAGCTGAATTGGGGACTTTCGTTCTTGTACAACACGCTTGGGAAATCTACATGAGTGATTTCCAACTGACTGCGGAGCTCAGAAGGGGATGTGATGACGGTCTCGTTTGCGAAAATTTTGCAAGTCAGATAGTTCGGGGTGCCTACCATCGTACGGGCTTCCACATATTCTCCGTTCTCTTCATAGACAGGAACGAGCTTGTAACTGCCTTCCTTCGTGGAGGAAGGAATGGAGATGTGAAGCGTGTCGTCGTAAGTGCTGTCCGTCAATTCTTCTAACTCAAACACACGTTCATAGCGGTAAAGCAACGTGGTGGAATTTTTGGGGGTGCGAAGGTCGGAATCTGCGGGCTTCAATGCAAGACCGACTATGCCGTCATGAAGGTTCCATCCACAGTTGCAGAGTGCGTAAACACCCACATCGAACCCTTTCCCAGGATTCAGGCGGAGGGTGTCGCCGCCAAGTACGTCAATATGGGAGAAACCGTAAATGTAACGTTGGGTGGTGGGGAGAGACGGCGATTTCGGTCTCACGCCGACGAGAACCGACTGCAGCAGGTTGAAACCGCTTTCTATGCTGTTGGCATCTGACCAAGGGGCTATGTCGGGCGTGCTCCAGGTGAAATAGTAATAGCCGTTGCCCAATTCCTCAGGATTTCCGAATCGGAGATGGAAAAAGCCGTAGTCGTCGTAACCGTCGCATACATAACTGTGAGCATTGCCCTGACGCCACCCACCTACAAGAATCGGACGACCTTCATTCAACTCGTTGAAAAGAAGTGAGTCCCATTCCACTTGGGTGAAGAAATTGCGGTAGTACATCTGCATCCCTTCATCATAACCGAAATATTGGGTCAAGGCGATGGGCTGGCGGATTACGGAGGCACTGCTCGAAGATTGACCGTAGCACATCTCTACACTGACGCCACAATCGTATAGTAGCTGACCTACTGCTGAAGATTCCACATCTGTAAACTTCTTGCTGCCTTCATAGCCGTAGTTGGGGAGCATGTGATCCCAGTCGTACCAATGAGAAGAAAAGTCCGAACTGACAATCTGGCCGCAACCACTCGAGTCATTGTATTCAAAGCTTCCTGTCCCATGCGCAGGGTAGCGGTAGTAATACATTACCTCCGACATGGAGGCGGCTACGCATCCTGTCACACATGATATGCCGTCTTTTTGTGGACACAGGGTGTTGAACGGCTTGTGTTGGTGCCAGCTGTTCTGACATAGAGGGGAAACCGATGAGGCTACATTGGAAGGTTTGTAAATGTGAAAGTTCGGGTTCTTTTCCTGTATCAACGAGCGGACCATCTTTCGGAAGCAGTCGCTCTTTGTGTAGGCTTCATTAAAGGTTCCATGGTCGGAGTAGCCAAGAATGGAAGGCAACCGGCGGTCTGCGCCAGCCAAGATGAAGCGGTCGCCTGTGTCGAATGCATATAGCTGCGATGAACTGAAACTTAAATGTGGCCTGCCATTCAATCTTCCATCACGCAACTTGGTGCCATGGAAGTCTCTTGTGTTCAGGAATGAGGTAACCGCTTCAAGCGCTTCTTGCTCAGTCACGGGCTGGGAGCGTATGATGCTGCTCCACAGCAGGAGGATGATGATTGAAAGAACCCGGTTCATCTTTTTCTATATGCTTTGTTGAAACGTATCTTGGTGTTTCAAGTCCGAATAATTGTAATGCGGTAAAACCTAAAGGGTGAATCAGTCACACTTGCGACGCAACTGCTTGAAATAGTTGATCACACCTTTGTAGGAAGAAGATGAGTGGAAGTCAAATCGTTTCCAAATATCTCCGAATATGACTACACCGCCAAAGCCGTAGGATTTCAGATTGTCAATGTTATCGAGAGAGATGCCGCCGAAAGCCATCACTTTAGAGTCGATGATACCGTGCGAGGTGGCATCCTGAAGCTCCAATTCACTGAACGACGACTTGAAGTCGGGTTTCGTAATGCCGTCGTAGATCTGACTCAAAAACACATAGTCGCATTTGGGTTTTCTGCGAACGACTTCTTCCATGCTGAAGCAAGAGCAACTCACATGACCGCGGTATTTGGCAGGAGGTTCCGGATTACGCTGGCTTAGGTGGATGCCGTGTAGTTTGAATTCGTTCTTCAAGTAGAAATGCTCGTGGGTCACAATCTTCTTCCGCCACCCCTTGTCCATCAGTTTCAGCAGACGCTCGCAAAAAATCGGCTCGCTGTTGGGCTTCAGGATGTGAAGCATGTCAAGACCCTCCTCAAACATAGCGTCAAGTATGATGTGTTCTTGTATGAAAAAGTCTGGATGTGTGAGTAATATCAGTTTCATGACGTAAATTATCCTTGCGTGTTGTCAGGACGTTGTCCCTTTCAAAAAGCAAAGATAAGCTTTTTTCCGCAGTTTGTCAATTTTATTCACCTTTATTTCATTTCATTTGGCTTTCCACTCGTTTTTTCGTAACTTTAGCTGCGCTGAAGTTACTTGCACTCGGAAAAGCAAATTATTATTTTGCTCTTCGCTCGTTTTTTCGTAACTTTAGCTGCGCTGAAGTTACTTGCACTCGGAAAAGCAAATTATTATTTTGCTCTTCGCTCGTTTTTTCGTAACTTTGTCCTTTAAAACAAGTATCATTCATTTATGAAGAATATCAGAAACTTTTGTATTATAGCTCATATTGACCACGGAAAATCCACGCTGGCCGACCGTCTGCTCGAATTCACCAACACGATTAAGGTGACAGAAGGGCAGATGCTCGACGATATGGACCTTGAAAAGGAAAGGGGAATCACCATCAAAAGCCATGCCATACAGATGGAATATGAGAAGGATGGGCAAAAATATGTCATTAACCTTATTGATACCCCGGGACATGTCGATTTCTCTTATGAGGTGTCGAGGTCTATTGCAGCGTGTGAGGGAGCACTGCTTGTGGTCGATGCCACACAAGGGGTTCAGGCGCAGACCATTTCAAATCTCTATATGGCCATCGACAACAATCTGGAAATCATTCCAGTCATCAATAAGTGTGATATGCCGAATGCCATGCCAGAAGAAGTGACCGACGAAATCGTTGACCTACTGGGATGCGACCCGGAGGAAATCATTCTTGCTTCTGGTAAGACAGGACAGGGAGTCAAGGAGATTCTTGATGCTGTCGTCGAACGCATCCCGCATCCTGAAGGCGACCCTGATGCACCACTCCAGGCACTCATCTTCGATTCTGTGTTCAACAGTTTCCGGGGAATCATCGCTTATTTCAAGATTGTCAACGGTGTGATGAAGGCTGGACAGAAAGTTCGATTCATCAATACAAAAAAAGAATATCTGGCGGAAGAGGTCGGCGTGCTCAAGATGGACATGATTCCCAAAAAAGAGCTGGGAACTGGGGATGTGGGATATATTGTGTCTGGTATCAAAAATGCAGCGGAAGTGAAAGTGGGCGACACCATCACCACTGTTGCCAACCCGGCCCTTCATCCAATTGAGGGATTCCAAGAGGTCAAGCCAATGGTCTTTGCAGGTGTCTATCCCATTGAGGCTGAGGATTATGAGAACCTGAGAACTTCTCTCGAAAAACTCCAACTCAACGATGCCTCTCTCTCTTTCCAGCATGAGAGCTCTGCGGCTCTTGGATTTGGATTCAGATGCGGTTTCCTCGGTTTGTTGCACATGGAAATCGTGCAGGAACGGCTCGACAGGGAATTCAACATGGATGTCATCACAACCGTGCCTAATGTGTCGTACATGGTTTACGACAAACACGGAAACGCACAAGAGGTGCACAACCCGTCAGGAATGCCGGAGCCAACATTGATCGACCACGTGGAAGAACCATATATCAATGCGACGATAATTACCACTTCCAACTATATCGGACCAATCATGACGCTTTGTCTCTCGAAAAGAGGGGAATTGGTGAAGCAGGAGTTTATTGCAGGAAACCGCGTGGAAATACAGTTCCTCATGCCACTTGGGGAAATCGTCATCGATTTCTATGACAAACTCAAGTCAATCAGCAGGGGATACGCCTCTTTCGACTACTATGCTGCTGGATTCAGACCTTCCAAGTTGGTGAAGCTCGATATTCTCCTCAATGGAGAGAGTGTTGATGCGTTGTCAACGCTAACCCATGTCGATAATAGTGTGTATCTGGGACGACGGATGTGTGAGCGCCTGAAAGAATTGTTGCCTCGTCAGCAGTTTGATATCGCCATTCAAGCCGCAATCGGTGGAAAAATCATTGCCCGGGAAACGGTCAAGCAAGTGAGGAAAGACGTTACGGCCAAATGTTATGGAGGTGACGTGAGCCGTAAGAGAAAACTCCTGGAGAAGCAAAAAAGAGGTAAGAAAAGAATGAAGCAAATTGGAAACGTCCAAGTGCCGCAGAAAGCTTTCCTCGCGGTGCTCAAACTGGATGATTGACAATGGGCCGTTGCCTTCTGATCTTCTTTTTTCTTGTGTATCTTCAATTGCTGATATATTCCAAGAACAGGGGATGGGCGTCAGGACAAAAAAGTGATGGAAAATAGCTGAAAATCCGATTTTTTGTTGTAACTTCGCAGGAAATTTCGAACCAATGAACCAGCAATATTCCTCTACATTGCTCGAAAGGGCGGTGGATGAGTTTTCAAAATTACCTGGCATCGGACGCAAGACGGCTTTGCGCCTGATGCTTCATCTTTTGAAAAGAGAGGAAACGGAAGTCGATGCATTGGCGGAGAGTATCGTGCGACTCAGACATGAAGTAAAGCACTGCAAGGTCTGTCACAACATCAGCGATGATGAGGTCTGCGCCATTTGCGCCAACAAGATGAGGGATGACTCAATCATCTGTGTGGTCGAAAATTTTCAGGATGTTCTGGCCATTGAGGCTACAACCCAGTTTCATGGACTCTATCATGTGCTGGGCGGAGTGATTTCGCCTATGGATGGAATCTCCCCAGCCGACCTCGAAATCCAAAGCTTGGTTGACAGGGTCGGAAAAGGTGGAGTGGAGGAGGTTATTCTCGCACTCAGCTCCACAATGGAGGGCGATACCACCAATTTCGTCATCTCTAGAAGGCTCGAGGCTTTTCCCGACTTGAAACTTACAGTGCTGGCGAGAGGCATATCCATCAACGACGAACTGCAATACACCGATGAGGTTACGCTGGGGCGCTCAATTGTCAACCGTACGCCTTTCAAGGCAAGCTGATGCCCGATGGGGTGGAAGATTTCAATCAATGTGATTATGGAACAATATCTCGATAAACTTGTCAGATGGCTCAGGATTGAAATGGGATTGTTTTTTCTCCTTATCCTGGCGGTCGTGGTGTTGGGAATGACAGGGGGCATACCCAACGGCATTTTTGTGGGAAAAGTGTTTGTGAAAACCACTTATGTCATCAATGTGGTGGCCATTGCCTTGGCGCTGGTCGGAACGGCTGTCGCTGTTAAGCTCTTTAATCTCAATACAGAGAACAACTTAAGGAGATACACACTTGATGATGCATGTAAGGCCTACAGGGTGTGGAGCTTTGTCAGACTCACAATCCTCTTTATTGCCGTGGCCTTTGGACTTGTGGCTTATTTTCTCACACTCGATAACATTGGACTTTTTTGTGCTCTCATGGTCATTGCGGTGACCATAGTCTATTGCATTCCGTCTAAGGAAAAAATCAAGAATTATCTCGAAAAAGCAAAGCAGGATAAAGAATAAACCATCGATCTTCTGCAGATGTAAATGAAACTGTCTGTCATCATAGTCAATTACAAAGTGCCGGAATACCTCCATCAGTGCCTCCTCTCGCTCGAGAAGGCATGTAAGGGAATGGATGCCGAATTTTTTGTGGTTGACAATGCCAGTGGCGACAATTCAGTACAGTTCCTCCGCAATCTGCACCCTCAGGTCAACTATATAGAAAATCAGGAAAACCTGGGATTCTCAAAGGCTAACAATATAGCCATGAGAAAAGCGGTGGGCGAATATCTCCTCATCATCAATCCCGACACTTTCGTCGCTGAGACGATGATTCGTGAATGCGCCGAATTTATGGATGCACATCCGGAAGTGGGGGCCACAGGGGTGAAACAACATTATGCAGACGGTAGGTTTGCAAGGGAGTCGAAAAGAGCGGTGCCAAAACCGCTTACGGCATTTTTCAAACTGATCGGATGCTGCAAGTGGTTTCCGAAACACCCTGTGCTGGGAAGATATTATCTCGGACATCTTGACAATCACCAGCAGCAGGAGATTGAAATTCTCAGTGGAGCATGCATGTTCATCAGGAAGAGCGCGCTCGAGAAGGTGGGTTTTTTTGATGAGGACTATTTCATGTATGGTGAGGACATCGACTTGTCTTACCGAATATTGAAGGCGGGATACAAGAATTATTATCTGCCTGTGAAAATCATTCACTACAAAGGTGAAAGCACGCAGAAAATTTCTTATTCCTATGTCAACAACTTCAACAAATCGATGATTATCTTCTTCAGAAAACATTTCAGTGTCTATTCCTGGATGTTGGAGCTGCCGATACTCGCAGCTGTGTATCTGAAGG
Organism: uncultured Prevotellaceae bacterium; assembly: GCA_900314125.1. Lineage (GTDB taxonomy): Bacteria > Bacteroidota > Bacteroidia > Bacteroidales > Bacteroidaceae > UBA3839. The sequence continues at coordinate 15,665 of OMUD01000038.1, forward strand.
CATTCTGCGGATTTATCAATGTGTCCATACATAAACTGTTTAAATCCAATCAGGTGCAGCCCGACATCATGAGCGGGAAAAAATTCTTGGTCATCACCGATAATCCTCAGGCCGATAAGGCGGTGGACAAGTTGAGAAGCAAAGGACTAAAAACCGATATACTCATCATTGATGACAAGGTTAGGGACTTTGGGCATACAACAACTGAGCTTCAGGGAAAAGGCTATGATTTTGTGGTTTACAATGTCAATTCCTTCGATTACGCACAAATCATCGGATTCTTTGAAAATGAACACGATAAGTTTGCCAAGCCCGAGATGGCAATATATCATCAGGATATCGACAAGATTATCACCACATACGCCGTTATCTGAAAAGAAGACGGAAATAATAGCTCAGTCTCAAGCTGTGATATGATATAATGAGATTCTGTTTTTAAGCATTACTACAACCCTTTAATAAAAAAATTATGATAAGAATCGCTGTACAATCAAAAGGACGCCTCTATGAGGACACGATGAACCTTCTCAAAGAAGCGGGAATAAAAGTCAACCCTTCAAAAAGAACGCTTTTGGTACAGGCTTCCAATTTTCCTTTGGAAGTGCTTTATCTCCGAGACGATGACATTCCACAGACTGTGGCAAGTGGGGTGGCGGACCTCGGTGTCGTGGGAGAAAACGAATTTGTGGAGAAACAGGAGAAGGCGGATGTCGTCAAACGTCTTGGCTTCAGCAAGTGCAGGCTATCCCTCGCCATTCCTAAGGCTATCGACTATAAAGGGGTAGAATGGTTCGAAGGCAAGAAAATTGCAACCTCATATCCTGAAATCCTCAAGTCGTTCATGAAGGAGAAGGGAATCAATGTTGATATTCATGTCATTCAGGGATCTGTGGAAATTGCACCGGGTATTTGCCTGGCTGACGGCATTTTCGATATTGTCAGCTCTGGATCTACGCTCGTCAGCAACAACCTCAAGGAGGTGGAAGTGGTGATGAAGAGCGAGGCGCTGCTCATCGCCAATCAGAATCTTGACGACGAGAAGAAAGAAATCCTCAAAGAGCTGCTCTTCAGGATTGAGGCGGTCATGGCTGCGGATGATAAGAAGTATGTACTTATGAATGTCCCGACCGAAAGCGTGAAAAATATTGTAGAGGTGCTGCCGGGCATCAAGAGCCCTACCATCATGCCGCTCGCTACCGAGGGGTGGAGCAGCATTCACACTGTACTCGACGAGAAACGCTTCTGGGAAATCATCGGGCAACTTAAGGCACTTGGTGCTGAGGGAATCATAGTGCTGCCGATTGAAAAGATGAT